>JABURQ010000122.1 GCA_014762625.1 Planctomycetaceae bacterium
TGTCTGGGAATGGTCCGTTGTGCTGCGTTTGCAGCCAATTGTGAGACCACATCAGAAGATTGGGGATGAGATGCTCGGGAGATGGGGGATTTTGACGGGCCAGTTGATGACCGCGAATGACTCGAATCACACGACTCCTTCCACTCATAACTCAAAACTTCAAACTTAACACTGCCCCCCACATCTGGTGTGACACGCTGTTTCATTGATAAATCCCGCGTTTTCTCGTATTGGGCATTTTGCCAAGACCTCAATACGAAATACGAAAACACGAGAATGGATCTGCTATACCCGTCTCATATCGCGTTTTCGACTTGAGGCGACTTGCCCATCAGGTATGACACCGACACGCCCGTTGTTTACAAACAAGCCGGCGAAACCACGATATGTGGGGGAGCAACTGGAAATTAGAAACTGGCAATTAGTAGGTATTTTGTAGGTCGGGATAGCGCAGCGTATCCCGACAATTCATTCGACGTTGACTTGCGCGGTCGGGTTACGACTCGCTGCGCTCGGCTAACCCGACCTACAACGACTGTTTGGGACGCGAGGAGTCGGGAAACAGGATTCAGGAGACAGATATCAGTGATGAAACCTCCTTGTCTTTCTCTAGTTGCTGTTTGCCAGTTTCTAGTTTCTTCTTGCCAACTGACGACTGACCAATAACGACTAACAAAAAACCAAATTGCCAAAGATCAACACTCTCTACCTTATGGCAGTTTGTTGTCAGACAGAGGGGAGGGCATCGCAAGAATGATCAGACCGCGGATGACGCGGATTTCACTGATCAGAACTGGAATCCGATGGATGAGTGTTAAAAGAAATCTTCCCGCTCTCAGGCGCGTTCACATTGGCCGATGACCGCTTGCAGGACGCTGTTGAGAGCTTCCAGATTGTTGCCGGGGAGTTGAGAGAGATCGACCTGAGGGACGTCTGTTTTCAATCCCTCCGACTTCTTGCCGACGACAATCAGGCCTTCTGTCGGATCGGGAAGGAGTGGGCTTTCAAAAGTCACTTCTTTGAACTGGTGTCCCAGATCTTCGATGTTTCCGGAATAGATGTCACAGCCAATCAACTGAATATTGAGCGGGCGAGCGTCGATCCGTGCCAGGAGTTGTTCCTGAGATTCCTGGTAGAGAGGATGCACGAAATCGGGGGCGATGTCACACATCGGCATCAGGACAAACCGTCGATACCAGGCACCGACGTGCGGCAAAGTCAGATCCTGCGTTTCGGTGACTTGATCGCCGTAATACAGCAAATCCAGATCGAGGCTGCGAGGTCCCCAACTCCCTTTTTCGATGCGACCGGCTTGCTTTTCCAGCGTTTGTAATTGAGCGAGTATCTCGGCTGCCGAGAGGTGACATTGACATTCAGCCACGGCATTCAGAAAGTCGGCGCCGGCACCCGCTCCCATGGCGTCAGAACGATAATAGGGGGAGGTTTTGGTGAGAGAGATCTGAGGATGCGAGTCGAGCGTTTTGAGAGCCATCTCAAAGGCCTGACTCGAATTTCCGCGGTTGGAGCCCAATCCGATAAAGCAACGAGTCATAAGTCAGGGCGTATCCTCTTCAACGGATCACGCCCCGTTGATGCGTTATTGTGACTTGGCAGATTCGATCTGGGCGTGAATGACCTTATTCCAGGTAGTGTTCAAATTCTGGCCGACAGCACCAATACTGACAACACAGACGACGATTATCAATGCCAGCATCACGGCATATTCAACCGCCGTCGGGCCGTCTTCGTCTTTGAGAAACTGCTTAATGGTGTTCATTACGGAAAATCCACTCAAAACCCGCCGGGACGTCTCACGAGGTGAGTTTAGATTCGATTTCAAATACGGTCAAATTCTAGTTTTCCAGAAAAGCGGGATGGTGCACAAATACGACATAGATAGATCCATTATGGTGTTTTTCGACATCCTTTTGGCAAATTCCCTAGGGGAGTGGCGTTGAAACGTGGGAAATCGGGCGATTGGGAGGATGGGTGGCAATTTCTGTGACCTTCTGACAGAATACCCTCTTGGGCCGGTGGCAGGTATTCCCGGTCAAACCGAAACAAACACGTAAAATGAGGACATGTTTTATGGCCAAAGAAGAGGCCATTGAAGTTGAAGGAAATGTTGTTGAGGCCCTGGCGAACACCCAATTTCGCGTGGAACTCGATAACGGCCATCTGGTTTTGGCGCACGTCGCCGGTAAAATGCGTAAACACTTCATCCGTATTGTTCCGGGTGACCGTGTGGTGGTGGAGGTCTCTCCCTACGACCTGAGCCGTGGTCGCATTGTCTACCGCGAACGTTGAATGACGCCGCTTCTTTTTGAAGCCAGCGAATACCATGAGTGAAACCCCCGTCACTCCCTTTGTCCAGCTTTTTACCGACGGTGCCTGTAGCGGCAATCCGGGTCCGGGAGGCTGGGCATACATTCTGCGCCATCCCGGCACGGGAGCTGAGCGCGAAGCCTCGGGAGGCGCTCCGCAAACGACCAATAATCAAATGGAGATGCAGGCCGTCATCCAGGGGCTGTCTGCGTTAACTCGTCCGAGCCGTGTAGAAGTGATCACGGACAGCACCTACGTCGCGAAAGGATCTCAGGAATGGATGCCGAATTGGAAGAAAAATGGTTGGCGTCGCCGCGAGGGAAAAAGCTGGAAGCCGGTCAAGAATGTGGAATTGTGGCAAGAACTGGACACGCAACTCGAACGTCACGAAGTCCGTTTTCAACTCGTCAAAGGACACAGCGGTCATCCCGAGAATGAACGCTGCGATGAGCTGGCTGTAGCGGCGGCCGCTGAATATCGCTGATCCAACGCTTCTGTTCAGTCCGTACTTTCTCTGAGATTCCTTTCTTGAACGGATTGTGTACGCCTGTATAATTCGGGTTTGCTGAGACGACTTTCCCTCCGCGCGACTATAAGATTGACGCATGGCCGAGAATCCTTTGCAGACCGAAGTTCAGTTCGTGAAAGGTGTCGGTCCCGATCGCGCCGAACTGTTGCGAAAGCTTGAGATTCGGACGGTCGAAGATCTGCTCTGGCATCTGCCGCGCGATCTTCTCGATCTGACCGATGTGAGGCAGATTCCCGACCTGGAAGCCGACGAACCGCAGTCCGTTTTCGGCGAAGTGGTCGATATTGATGGTCGCTACACCTCCAAAGGAGGAACGCTCTCCGCAGTGCTGATCGAGAATCAGGGGTCGTATCTCCGCGGTCTGTGGTTCAATCAACCCTGGATCAAAAAGAAGTTTAAGCACGGCATGAAGGTGCTCTTTTCGGGAAAACCGAAATTCAAATCCGGACGTTGGGAAATGTCGCACCCGCGGCATCAGATTCTGGAAGACGATGTTGACCCGAATAGCCGGACGGAAATCCTTCCTCAGTATCCCCTTACTGAGGGGATTAAAATGGATCAGATGCGACGGATGCTGCGCGAAGCGACGGAAGAATATGCTCCGCTGGTTGTCGATCCGATGCCCGAATCGTTTCGCAGTCAGCACGGCTTACCGTCGAGACAAGACGCCTTGCGAATGATTCATCTTCCTCGTTCGGTCGAGGAGTACCAACGCGGGACACGTCGTTTGATTCTGGACGATCTGCTCGAGTTTCAGTTAGGAGTCGCGTTGCGACGACGCATGTGGAAACGCAAGCCGCAAGCGACTCCCTTGCCGTCGTCCGTCAAAATCGACAGCCGCATTCGCAAATTGTTCCCGTTCGAATTTACCGCGGGGCAAGATCGTGTCTGCCGAGAAATCGTCGGAGACCTGAATTCCGAATATGCCATGCACCGGTTGTTGCAAGCCGATGTGGGGGCCGGCAAGACGGCGATTGCTCTCTACGCCATGCTGACCTGCGTTGCCAACAACCGACAAACAGTTCTGATGGCACCGACCGAAGTCCTGGCCCGACAGCATTGGGAGACGGTCGAGACTCTGCTGGCGGAGAGCCGCGTTGAAAAGCGATTGTTAACCGGTTCTCTCAAACCAGCCGCCAAAGCCAGGGTTCAGGAAGAGATTCGAGACGGAACGGCTCAACTGGTTGTCGGGACACAGGCGGTGATCCAGGACGCCGTCTCTTTCAAGAACCTGGGGCTGGCAGTGATCGACGAACAGCATAAGTTCGGCGTGATGCAGCGGGCTCAGTTTGAAACAGGGGGATTATCGCCGCATGTCCTCGTGATGACGGCGACGCCGATCCCCCGCAGTTTGTGTCTGACGCAGTTCGGCGATCTCGATCTGTCGTTAATGAACGAGTTACCGCCGGGTCGGCAAAAAGTGGTGACATCATTGCTCACGCATACTCCCGCCAAGAAAAAGGCCTGGGCCTTCCTGCGCGAGGAGATCGGGAAAGGTCGCCAGTGCTACATCGTTTGTCCGCGGATCACGTCTGAAGATGATGGAACGACGGTCGCCGATGTTGAGACGGCTTACGAAAAGTTATCTCGCGGTCCGTTGAAAGGGCTACGGATTGAACGCCTTCACGGACGGATGTCGGCGGAGGAGAAAGCGGATATCATGGAGGCGTTCGCCGACCGGGACGTCGATGTGCTGATTTCGACGACTGTCATTGAAGTGGGGATCGATATTCCGAACGCGACGCTGATCGGGATTCTCGATGCGGAGCGGTTTGGGTTGTCTCAACTGCATCAGTTGCGGGGGCGCGTTTCGCGCGGTCTGTTTCAGGGGTATTGTTTTCTTTTCACTCGGACCGATGCGTCCGAGGCGCTGGCTCGACTCAACGTGATGGAAACGACAACCGACGGCTTCAAAATTGCCGAAGCTGATTTTGACATGCGCGGCCCGGGAGATGTCCTGGGAACGCGACAAAGCGGGCAGTTACCGTTTCGAGTGGCGGATTTGTCGCGCGATCGGGACGTGCTGGAAGAGGCCCGCGATCTGGCGTTCGGCCTGGTGGATTCGGGAGAATTCGACGGTTCCGAGTTCGCGCCGCTGAAAAATCGGGTTCTCGATCGCTTCGCCAAACTGATGGACCTGCCGCAAAGCGGGTAAAAAAACTTTTGGGAATGAACGATGCCGTGGATTCCCTCGATGCGCAATCGATACCGATCGAGAATGATGTCGAGGATCGGACGTAAATTCATCCGTACTTATTCCGCCGCGGCGGTGAGCAATTCGTCGGAGACCGCCTCAATTTCCTGCGCGGTCAGCTTGGGCAGGTTTTCCGCGTATCCGACGAGCAGGCTCAGGTCGCAGAGTCGATTGATGCGGCGGGGAATGCCTCCGGAAAGTTCGAAGATCGAGTCTTGAGCATCTTTGGAGAAGATTGCTTTTTCTCGCCCCGCCACTTCCAGTCGATGCGTGATGTATCCCTGCGTCTCTTCGCGTGTCATCGCGGACAGAGAACAGCGGATGCTGATCCGTTCGTCGAGCTGCGACAGCCGTTGAACCGGCGCGAGCAAGCTCCGTTCTCCGGCGAGAATCAGCGAGAATTTTTTCTGGGGTTGTTGCTGGAAATTCATCAGCAGTTGGAGCGACTGGAGCACTTCCGCTTCAGCGATGGTGTGGGCTTCGTCAACGACAATAATAGGATGATGGCCGCCGATCACGTACTGTTGCAAATGCGTTCCCAACTCACGCAGAATGATATCGAGCCGTCCGGAGTTCCCTTCAATATTCTTGGGATTCACCCCCATTTCGACGGCGAGGTATCCGAGCAACTCTTCGGCAGACATCTGCGGAAAAACGAGATGAATGAGCGGGCCGAACCCGGGAGGGATTTCTTGAGCCAGTTGAGAGATTAAGTAGGACTTTCCGCAACCGACACCTCCCACCAGCAATCCCGCGCCCTGTCCCTGTTCAATGACGTACAGCATTTTCAGCAGAGCGGATTGGTAGGTTTGGCTGGGATAGCAAAAGTCGGCATTGAAATCGTTCTCGAACGGTTTCTGAGACAGTCCCCAATAGCTTTCATACATGACCCGTCACTCCTGACCCGTACTTGGGCTCGCTCTGTTCACTCTTGAACGCGATATGTTTGTTAGGCGAATCGATTCACCAGGGAATATGAATCCTTCGCTCGATCCTGTCCGTCATCTCAGGGAAATTCCGGATCCTCTTCGCCACGAGGCAAAGCTCGCTTACTCGAAATTTAGCTCAAAGTAGGAATCGAGGAGGTGTCTCTTGGATCTAAAATGCGGATTTTGTTGAATTTTCTCATCAGTGAATGTTTTTTGATTCGTTGAATCCGCCAACCTGCCACTTGGAGACCGTTGTTTCAGCAGTCAGTCCTCACAATTCGAAACCAGTTCTCTGGGGAATTGATGGGAAAAACCTGCCTGAAACTCTTCTCCAGCCTCTGAAATCCCTGTGTCTTGAGGGTGAAGTTCACTTCTCTCATATCGACGGTTTGATCAGTTCGCCTTGAAGCAGAATTGGCCCACAAGCTTCTATTAACGTTATAATTTGCAGAATCGGACCGATCATTCCTCGAGACGGTGGTCTTCTTCCTCACTCAGATTCGGTTCATAATGAGCATTTTCGGAGTGTGTGGGAGAGGGAGTTTCCCTAAAGCCGGAAACTCGAACATCCATCTGGCCTCGCGCCATTTTCTGTTTTGCCCATTTTATCAACAGTTTTCGGTAGGCCATGCGTGTCACGGGAATCAACAGGCTGAAACCGAATAAGTCTGTCAGAAAGCCCGGCGTCAACAGCAAGGCCGCTCCGATCAGGATTAACACGCCATCGGCAAGAGTGGCTCCGGGAAGTTCTCCCCGATTCAAGCTGAGTTGCAGGTTTTTCAGCACACTGAGCCCCTGTTGACGGGCGAGAGCGGCTCCGATAATCCCGGTCACGATCACCGTCCCCAGCGTCGCCAGCAGTCCCGCACCGGGACCGAATGCGGTTGAAACCGCATGATGAACTTGCAGCAGGATCACCAGCTCCACAAACGGAACAATGGTGAGCAACAGAATCAAATATAACAACATAATCAGACTTGTAAGTTCGGACAGATGGAACAGAGCACGGACTAATATGAAGAGAACGACGAGTTCGCCGGAAAGGATCCTCCAAATCCACGATTTCTGACGTGGGAGTGGATTTTCTTACAAACCCAGAACATCCTGCATCGAGTAGAGGCCGGCTCCCTGGCTGATCAGATATTTCGCTGCCATTAACGCGCCGTGTGCGTAGCTGTCGCGCGTCTGGCTGCGGACGGTCAGATCGATCGTCTCTCCCAGTAGTCCGAACACAATGGTATGCTCGCCGGTATTGTCCCCGGTACGCAGGGCATGATAGCCGATCTCATTTTGCGGCCGTTGACCGATACGGCCTTCGCGTCCGTGAATATGTTCGGTTTGTCCCATCGAGTCCGCGACGATCTGTCCGAACTTGAGGGCCGTGCCGCTGGGGGCGTCTTCCTTGAAACGGTGATGACGTTCGATGATTTCGACATCCACTCCCGATGGGACCTGCTTCAAAACGTCCCCCGCTTCCCGGACCAGTTTCATCAGCAGATTGACGGCCAGCGACATGCTGGGCGCCCAGACAATCGGCGTTGTTTGCGCTGCTGTTCGGATTTCGTCCTGCTGAGCTTCGGTGAGACCCGTGGTAGCGATCACGAGAGGGATTTGCCGATCGGCACATTGCGGCAAGACCGCCATCAAACCTTCGGGCGTGGAAAAGTCGATAATGACATCGGGATGCGGATCGAGTTGGTCGGTCACGGTAACTCCGATCGGACCGATGCCGCACACTTCGCCGGCATCTTTTCCCAACTGAGGCGAGGAAGCCGCTTCCAGCGCCAGAATGATTTCCAGTTCGGGATCCTCGTGCGCCAACGCGATGAGCCTTTGTCCCATCCGTCCGCACGCTCCATTAATACCAATTTTGATTGTGTCGCTCATGGGTGTTTCTCAGTCTCTTGATGCCTAAAAAGTTACTCGTCGTCGCGGTGAACCGTGTCCATCGAAAACGCAGGCAGGCAGATTGCGATATACTCCGCCCCTTCCGCACCGGGAGTGCTGTAACGCACCCATTCTCCTGCATGACAGATGACCGCCTGTCCGGCGTTCACAGCGATTGTGCTCTCGTTTGACTCGATTTGTAAGCAGCCTTTCAGGACGACCGTATATTCGTCGAAATCCGGCGTCTGTCCCGGTTCCACCCAACCGGGCGGAGATTGCATGTGGGCGATGCTGGCTGCTTCCGTCTGACTGTTCACGCGTCCGATATACTCCCGAATGATCTTCGGCTTGTTACCGGCGGCTTCGATCTGTGTCGGGGATTCAATCAGAGTCGGCATCGAGTTTGGTTTCTAACTGAGACAGTGCGTCATGGATTTCCTGTTGGACTGATTCATTATCTTCTGTTTGCAGCCATGATTGCAACTCCGCTCGCTCGCCGTCTCCCCCAAGTTGCGCGATTGCCCAGGCGGCAGCGCCGCGAACGAGTGGTTCGTCATCATTTAATCGTTCGACCAGCGCAGGAAGATGCTGTGTCCCTCCCACATTCCCGAGAACAATGCAGGCTGTTCTAAGGACTCCCGCGCGGCCCGGTCGTTCGAGCGGCGTTTTTCGAAACACCTCACGAAATTGTTCCGCATCGAG
>JABURQ010000063.1 GCA_014762625.1 Planctomycetaceae bacterium
CTAACTCCTAATCACTAACCGCCAAACAGTACACAAAAACAAATCCTGCGCGAGATGTGAAAAATCGGGAAACAACTGGGCGTTTTCCACTCGTGTTTTCGTATTTCGTATTGAGGTTTTCGCCAATTGCTCAATACGAAAACTCTCGGGGTTCAGCCATCAAACAACGGAATTTCTTCCAAACGCGGAAAACAAAAAGCCCGGCACCAGGAGAGGCCGGGCTCGTGAGATTAATTGTCTGATCGTCGATCTCGATCAGTTGCGTGTCGTGCCGGAATTGGAACGGGCGGACGAAGACGGGTTCGACGGGGCGTCGCGGTCGTCGTCACTCGCCTGCACGCTGCCGCTCGAAGTCCAGTTCTCGACTTTCCAGAACGGATAGGTATCCTTCACGCTACGTCCGATGTCTTTGAGAATGGCGGCGAACTTCGCGGTATTCATATCGCGGTTGTCGACCACTCGCTGGAGCACAAAGCGGCGGTTGGAAGCGATGTAGGCGAAGAACTTGCCGTTCCCGAGTCGATCGTTTTCCGCGAGCAGACGCAACAACGCGGTTCGCGGAACGTCGGCGGCAGAACGAGGCAACGGATCGAGCCAAGCCATCACCCAGATCGATTTTTCATCTTTCGAGAGGACGGTCGACATCGTGAAGTTCCACTCATCGCCGTCGAGCGCGGTGCGGAAGGCGAAGTCGTATCGCTTTTCGGTTTTCTTGGGTTGCAGTCCCATCGCTTCGAGCAGCAGCCCCAACTGTTCCTCGTTAAGACTTTCGAGAGTGGTTTTTCCACTCTGGGCAAAAGCGGAGCCGCCTCCGATCAGGGCACCGGCGGTCAATCCACTCAATAACAGATCGCGTCTGTTCAGATTCATCGGGGACACTCCTTTGTCTCCAGTCGTCAGCACTCGGGTTACTGCAATCCTTGCAGTTCCTCGGGTTCCGAATGCGAGGTCGAATATTCGATAAAATGTTGTGATTCAGAAGGTTACACCGAACCAAACAGGTGTTGCAGGCAGATTTGCGACCAGGTCTCGAACGAGTCGAGCTCTGCTAACAGTTGTTCCGGTTGCGCAAACCCTGTCTCCTGTATCGACTCTTCGGCTGGGTAAACTTTGGGCTCTTCCAGGTCAAATATGTGAACAATCCCTAAATGGACCTTCCCGACGTCGGTTTCGTCGTCGTTAATCAGCCCTACAAGCTGTTCTTTGAATGGGGTTTCGATGGTCACTTCCTCGTCGAGTTCCCGCTGCATCCCGACCCGATACGGCTCGCTGTCTCCCGCTTCATCTTCTGAGGAAATGTGCCCGCCGATCCCGATCGATTTTTTGGCGTGCAGGCGGCTTTCCCCGCCACTCCCGCCGCGGACATACTGGAAGATTTTGCCGTCGCAGCGAAAGATGCAATAGGGAATCAGCTGTTTGTAGCTGGGGTCCTCTTCCATTTGGGGTCGCGGCTCGTAACTCGTGTGGGCCGGATCGAGCAGCGTATTGAGATAGGGATCGACATTTTCGCAGAATCCCTGAAAGTGTCCGATTTCGTGGAAAAGGAGAGTCGGGACAACCATGATCTGTTCGACGTCGCTCATGGAACGAATCCTTTCGGTTCAGTTTCGATAAATAATAATTTCGGTTGTTCGGTTTCTAGGAATCTCGTCCAAGTAACTGCCGCACCGCCTGGCCGATATCCTCCTGTCGCATGAGCGACTCGCCGACCAGAATCCCCTTAACGCCGAACTGTTGCAGATGGACGACGTCCTCGTGCGTTCGGATGCCGCTTTCACTCACAAGGAGCGTTTCTGCGGGAACGTCTTTGGCGAGATCGGTGGTGTGTGAGAGCTCGGTAATGAATGTTTTCAGATCGCGGTTATTGATGCCGAGCAGTGGCGGATCGAGCTTCAGGACCCGTTCCAGATTTTCGGGATCGTAGATCTCGATCAAGCACTCCATGCCCAGTTCGGAGGCCTGGAAGTAGAGTTCTCTCAGATGGCAGTCATCGAGGCACTCGGCGATCAGCAGAATGCAATCAGCTCCTGCTGCCCGGGCTTCGACCACTTGGTAGGGATCGATGATGAAGTCTTTGCGAAGGACGGGAATGTCCACCGCCGCGCGGACCGCTTTCAGGTAATCGAGATGTCCCTGAAAATAGGGTTCGTCGGTCAACACACTGAGGCAGGCGGCTCCGTTGGCCTGATAGGCTTTCGCAATCGTGACAGGATCGAAGTCCTCCCGGATGATACCCGCGGATGGCGAGGCTTTTTTAACTTCCGCGATCAGGCCGATGCCATCCGCGTTTTTGAGAGCAGCGACAAAGTCACGAACGGGGGGAGCTTCGGGAAGCTGGGCCTCGATCTCTGCGAGCGGTCGAGAGACTTTGGCCTGATTGATTTCCTGCCGCTTGTCTGCGACGATCTGATCTAATACGTTGCTTGTCATACGTGGCTATTGATCTCGAAATGACCGTATTGAAGGAACGGTCGCCGCGGAAGTCCTGTCACCGAGTGATTATGATCCCGGCATCATAACTGGCAGAGCAGCAGTTCCCAACCGTCAAAGCGATCCGAACCATGCAGTCTTTCGATCTTCCCCGGATTCTGTTGCAGTTCGTCGTTCTGCTGCCGATCGCCGCCAGTCTGTACCTCTGGTTCCGTTACTTATCGAAGGCCGAGCGTCCTTTCTGGCGGCAGCCTCGACCATTCGATCTACCCCGTCATTCGTCCACGCTGCTGCTGACCGGCGGTCTAATGATATTTGGAAACGCACTGGTTCAGACTGCGTTTCTGCCGGATGTCCTCGACCGATATGCTCCGACTGTTGAGAAAACGCACGAGGAGATAACTGGCAAAGAGTTTGGCATCGAACGGGAACTGGTGCAAACGCAGTTTTCAGTGGTGGTCAATCTGGCGTTTGCGGGGCTGGCTTTGATCGTAATTTTTCTACAACCCGGAAACGACCGGAAACGGGTCGGATTCCGAGGCGATGATCTCCCGAGGCAGGCATGGTACGGGCTGCAGGGATTTTTGCTGGCAATCCTGCCGGTCTATGCGCTGGTACTTTTGGTTTTGCCGCTCAAGGAGAGTGAGGAGGCGGTCCATCCCCTGCTCCGGATGATGGCGGAAGGGCAATTCAACAATCGCTATGTGTTCTGGGCTTGTCTCTCGGCGATTGTGGTTGCACCGATTCAGGAAGAGATTCTGTATCGCGTGTTGTTACAGGAGGGGATGGTGTCGCTTGGCTATCGTTGGCAGTATGTGATTCCTGGAGTGGCGGTCTTCTTCAGCCTGATGCATTTGTTTCCCGATATGATCCCGTTGTTTCCGCTGGCGATGCTATTCGGACTCGTGATGCACTTTCGAAACAGCTTTCTGGCGGTAGTGCTGATGCACATGCTATTCAATGCGTTTAATATTCTGCTGACCTTGATTTCCAACCCGTCGTAACCGACGCACTCGCTGGCAGTGTAATCAGTCTCTTGTTACGCTCTCCTTAACCTTCCAACACAGGATTTACGCCCCCATTCCAACAGTTATTTTTGGTTGAAATCATCATGGAATTCGCTCCCGTCGAAGATCAGTTAGCCATTATCCGCCGAGGTGTCGAAAAGATCGTTCCCGAGGAGGAACTGGCCAAAAAGCTGGAAGAGAGTCGCCAAACGGGAACACCGCTCCGCGTGAAATATGGTATTGATCCGACCGGGATCGATCTGCATCTGGGACACACCGTTCCCATGCGGAAGATGCGACAGTTCCAGGAACTCGGCCATCAGGCGGTCATCATTATCGGCAATTACACCGCCATGGTGGGCGATCCGAGCGGACGCGATGAAACCCGCGCGCGTCTCACGGAAACCGCCGTCGAACAGAACGCCAGAACCTACCTGGAACAGGTCGGCAAAGTGATCGATCTCGATCAGGCGGAAGTTCATCGGAACGGAGACTGGTTCGGGAAGATGTCGTTCTCGGATATCCTGACGCTCACCAGCAAAGTGACGGTGGCTCAACTCTTGACCCGCGATGATTTCTCCAAACGGATGAAGGACGAATCGGCGATCTACCTTCACGAATGTCTGTACCCGATCATGCAGGCCTGGGATTCGGTCGAAATTAAAGCCGACATCGAACTCGGCGGCACCGAGCAGCTTTTCAGTTTCATGCTCGCGCGCGAATTGCAACGTGACGAAAAGCTTCCTCTGCAAATTGGGATCATGTCTCCGATTCTGGTGGGGCTCGACGGCGTCCGTCGAATGGGCAAAAGCCTCGGCAACTACATCGGCATCGCCGAGTCGCCGTACGACATGATGAAGAAATTCATGCAACTCCCCGACGATGTGATGAAGATGTTTTACGAACTCTTAACCGACTTGCCGATGGCGGAAGTTGATGAGATTCTCGCCGGTCATCCGAAGGATGCGAAGCTGGCCCTCGGAAAAACCGTGATCGAGCAATATCACACGGGACAGGCCGCGGATGAAGCTGCCGCACGCTGGGAAAAGGAAATTGGACAAGGTGCTCTCCCCGAAGAGATCCCGACCAAACTCCTGCCGCCTTCCGAAATTGAAGAGGGAAAAGTCATGGCGGTCAAACTTCTGAGTCTGCTGGGGATGTGTAACTCCTCCGGAGAAGCTCGCCGCATGATTGCCCAGGGGGCCGCCTACCTCGGCGAAGAGAAGACTCGCATCGAATCGCACGACCAGATGATTGAGGTCGAAGACGGACTGCTGGTCCGCGTCGGAAAGAAGAAAATCTGCCGCATCGATGTCACCGGGGATTGATGTTTTTTCACCGCGGTTTCATCTCTCCAGTGTTTGACATTCGACCTGCAAGCTGGTCTTCGTCAATCAAAGACCAGAGAGATAAGGTGGAAGAGGTTTGAACCGCGGATCACGCGGATTTCTCGGATAGGCGGAGAGTGGTTGGAAAGTTCCAAACGGTTCATAAGTGACAGAAGGGACGAGTTTGGTTTGAAATTGATTATCGATACTCTGAGATGGGCGGTCGATAATCACTGTAATCTTATCAGCGATATCTGTGTCATCCGCGGTTATAATAAATCGAAATTGGTAGTTCGGCTCTAGATTGCAGAGTAATCGCATGTTGTATCCGGAATTGAGCGAATCCATCATTGGTGCTGCGATGACCGTGCTAAATGAGCTTCGCCCCGGACTGGATGAAAAACTCTACGAGAATGCACTCGTGATTGAGCTTGAGCAGAGAGGGCATGCAGTCGAGCAACAAAAGCAGTTCCCCGTGTATTACTCGCAAAAGAAGATCGGACACTTGATTCCCGATTTGATCGTCGATACCAAAATTGTCTCGGTGTTTAATGAGACGCACGTTTCTCAAATGTTGGGTTATCTTGCTATTACTGGATTGGAATTAGCGATACTCATTAATTTTCGAGAAGCGAAGCTGGACTGGAAACGAGTTGTCAAATCGCGTTGATTGATGAGTGATGTCCATTGCAGGAATATCCGCGCTATCAGTGTCATCCGCGGTCTCATCACTCCAGTGTTTGTCATTCGACCTGCAAGCTGGTCTTCGTCAATCACAGCCCAGAGAGATAAGGTGGAAGAGGTTTTAACCGCGGATTTCGCGGATAAACTGAGGGTGAAGCGATCAATTCCAAACAGTTTTCGAGTCACTGAAATAGTCATTGCGGTGTAAAACGAACCGGGAATATCGGTAGTCTCTCAGAACCTGAAAAATCTCAATCAAATTCTGTTTCTCTGATCGGGGAGAGAACAATTTGACTCTGGCGAGGGATTTCTTGAGAATAGGGCTCTCAAGTAATTCCGTACCGAGATCGATCCGAGGTTCTTTCATGATTCGCGCTCTTGCCGCTTTGTTCTGTGTCGTCTGGTTGCCGACCGTCGCCATGTTTGGTTCGTCACACGCAGAGGCGGCTGAGTCTCAGCCGAATATCGTCGTAATTCTCGCGGACGATATGGGATACGGCGATGTGCAGGCACTCAATTCGGACTCGAAAATTCCCACGCCGAATTTGAATCGTCTCGCCACGGAGGGGATGTCGTTCGTCGACGCTCATTCGCCGTCTGCGGTCTGCACACCGACTCGATACGGCTTGTTGACGGGGCGATACTGTTGGCGGACCCGACTGACGCGCGGCGTTTTGGGAGGTTACAGCCCTCCTTTGATTGCACCGGAGCGGTCGACGATCGCCACGCTGTTGAAAAAACAGAATTATTCGACACACGCCGTCGGCAAGTGGCACTTAGGAATGACGCTCCCGATGCTCGAAGGAAAAACGAACAATGGGAAAAAATGGGATGGCGATCCGGGAGTCGATTTCGCGGGTAAGATTACCGACAGTCCCATCCACCACGGCTTCGACAGTTATTTTGGAGTTTCGGCGTCGCTCGATATGGCTCCTTACGTTTTTATCCGGAACGACCACTTCAATCAGCTTCCGACCGAACAACAGCCAGCGGTCAAGTTTCCGCACTTCGTCCGGTCGGGCCCCCGTTCGGAAGAATTCGTGATCGATCGGGTTCTCGATCGTTTGACGCAAGAAGCCATTCAAATTGTGAAGTCACAGGCCGGGCAGGACAAACCGTTCTTCCTTTACGTGCCGCTCACCGCGCCTCATAAGCCGACACAACCTCACGAACGTTTCCGCGGGAAAACGGGACTTAACGAGTACGGCGACTTTGTGATGCAGGTCGATTGGACCGTTGGACAGATTCTCGGTGCGCTCGATGACACAGGAATCAGAGAGAATACGGTCGTATTCTTTACCTCGGATAACGGCTCCTACATGTATCGGTATGACGAACCCGATAAGAAAGATCATACGGATGATTCGGGAATTCAGGGATATCGAGCGGAGAACCATCGTCCCAACGGTCCTCTCCGTGGGACGAAAGCAGACGTCTGGGAAGCCGGGCATCGCGTTCCGTTTTTTGTTCGCTGGCCCGGCCACGTTTCACCAGGCTCGGCCTGTTCGGAACCGATCACACACACTGACATTTACGCGACCTGCGCGGCGATTGTGGGCGCGAAGTTGGACAACACTCAGGCGGAGGACAGCTCCTCCCTGCTCCCTTTGTTGAAGCAGGAAGCGGGAGCGAAGCGAGCAGCGCATGTCGTGAATCATTCGGTCGCCGGGATGTTCGCGATCCGTGATGGGCGTTGGAAGCTTGTTCTGGGGAATGGTTCGGGAGGCCGGCAGCAACCGAAAGGTAAACCGTTTGCCAGACCTTACCAACTCTTTGATCTCTCGGAAGACATCGGCGAGACGACCAATCTCATCGAGGCGCATCCGGAGATCGCGAAGCGTCTGGAGGCGACGTTGGAGACTTATCGAACTTCGGGGCGTAGTATAGAACGATAACGAGAATCGCTGCTCCTTCTCTGTGAGAGTCCCATAAGCGAAACGAATACTTATGCCGATTAAATTTCGTTGCGAACATTGTCACCAGTTATTGGGAATTTCCCAAACCAAAGCAGGAGAACATGTCGACTGCCCGACATGTGGTCGTGCGGTGCAGGTTCCCTCGCTGGATGGGACTTCCAGCAGTGAGCCGAAGCACTCCTGGAATTTAAAAGATCAATCGTTGCTCAATGCTCTGGAGTCTCTGGCCTCTCTCAATTCAGGGCCAGAGTCCTCCGTCGAAATGTCGGCTTCTTCAGATCAGCAGGAGGACACTTCCGCGCCACCACCTGTGGTCAGTCCGGAGCCGATCGAATTGCCACCGTTGGAGAAACCGGTCGCTCTGGCCGAACCGGAACAACTTCAGAAACCTGAACCTCTAGAACCTGAGACAATCGAGCCAGAGCAAGCGAAGGAAATGACGGAGAGTTCGGCGTACGTCGAACCGACTTCCGTTGCGCCGGCGAAAACTTCCTTTCCTTTGCCTCAAGCGAGCCCAACTGCTTCAGGGAAAAACGGGGTTCCCGTGAGTGCGGTTGTAATTTTGATTCTATTGTCGTTCGCTGCTGGGTATGGCGTGAGAGGATTGAAAGGAACTTCGACCGAAGAAATCGTTGACTCGCCACCCGACATGACGGAACAGAGCGAGACAGTCTCGGAGCCTCAGACGGACTCACTGGACGCACGATCCGAAAATAAGGCTTTGCGACAAGCTATTGAAGGACGAATCACTTATCGAACGGCGGAGGGAAGTACACAAGCGGACGAAGGTGCCGTCGTCGTACTGTTACCGGTGTATCGAAAAAGTTCCGGCAAGTTACCGATTACAGGTTTCCGCCCCGCCGATTCAAACGAGGATCGAGAAATCGCTCGCGCGGCGGTGCGGGCACTGGGGGGAGATTTAACGGTGGTTGATGCCGACGGTCACTATACCGCGAGACTCCCCCAGGCGGGAGAATACCATCTGCTGGTTCTGTCCCGACACGTCGCACGCAATGAGGAGGAATCGATCGAATCGACCGAGATCGCGACGTTGGGAGAATATTTTGAACGTCCAAGACAACTTCTCGGGCAGTTGAAGTTCCAGGTGGGAACTGTTAACTATCGCGGAGAGAATACGGAAATCTGGGACCACGCGTTTGAGGCGGGATAGCAGCCCGTTGAAAAACTCGATTTTGCTGCGAATGTTTTTTTTTGAGCTGAATTACTGACAGGCAAGGATGCAATGAATTTTCAAGACATAGCCAAGGTCGCCGAGCATGCGGCTCGCGAGGGAGGACGAGTCCTCGAAGAGTGGTCGAAAAAATTTACGGTGAGTGAGAAACGCCGTGCGGACCTGGTCACCGAGGCGGATTTCTCTTCACAGACGGCCATTCATACGCTGTTGCGAGAAAAGTTTCCGACCCACGGATTTCTGGGAGAGGAAGGGCTATCCGCGGAGGGTGAGGATACCGATTATCGCTGGATCATCGATCCGCTCGACGGGACCGGTAATTACGTGCACCGCTTCCCTTATTACGGAGTTTCGATTGCATTGGAGTATCAATCGGAACTGGTCGTAGGAGTCGTGTACGACCCGAATCGGGATGAACTGTTCTCGGCTACCAAAGGAGGGGGAACGACTTTGAACGGCCAAACTATTTCTGTCAGCGAGAACGACACTCTCGACCAGAGCATGGTGATGGCCAGTTTGCCCGTAACGCCCGATCCCTCAAACCCCGCCGTTGCTCGATTTCTGAACGTTCTTCCTCGGGCACAATCTGTGCAGCGCACCGGCTCCGCCGCATTAAATCTTTCCAACGTCGCCGCAGGACGCCTGGATGGATTCTGGTCGACGAGTCTCAAACCGTGGGATATGGCGGCGGGGGTGTTACTGGTGCGGGAAGCTGGGGGCAAAGTGTCGAAAATCGATAATTCCGAATTTGCGGTTGATGCCCCTGACCTGTTGGCCACAAACGGCTTACAGCTGCATCAGGAAATTCAGCAATATTTGAAATGATCATTAGACAGACGGTTCTGAATTGGGGCGGAATCATCCTTTCAGTCCATTTCGCAATCGTCTCAACTCACCTTTTCGCGTATAATTGATGTGCATAATTATTGTGTGCATTTCTCAACGGGCTCGTCACGATCAAAGTCTACCCTTGGACGCGGTCGGCGAAATGTAGAAACTCATCAGATCCTTTCCGCGGCGGTATCGCCATGATGTCTCAGAAATCCAGGAGTCGGATCTTCGCACTCCTCTGTGGATTCCTTGTTTTGCTGGTGACGGCGAACCCTGGGGATGCCCAGAACGGAGGTGGTCCGTCAACGCCGTCGGTTTCCGGGAATTCATCGCTTCCGAACGGCGATATCATTTACCTAAAAGATCAGAACGGTCGTCCTGTTCCGGTGCCGAAAAATGCCTCGGTGGAGGAATATCTCAATTGGCTGGAGAAACGCGAGGCTCAAAACGAGACCCGGATTCCTGATTACGACTTAATTTCCCTGTCGCTGAAGGGTGTGGCGACTGAGAAGGTTGCCGAACTGGAGGCGGTTGTCGCGTTGCGTATCCGCAAGAAAGAGGGAGCGGTTCGTGTTCCCTTGCAGTTCAATGAAGCGGTGCTGAAACAAATTTCGCACAGCGGCGAAGGGGATTTCGCCTTCATCGGTCTGAATAATAAAACCGGTTACGAATGGAACATTTCCGGTGCCGGCATTCACGAGATCACCCTGAAACTGAGCGTTCCTCTCACTCGTCAACTCCCGTTACGCCGGTTGCAATTGACCGTTCCACAGTCTCCCGTCAGTTCGCTCGAATTGACGGTGGGAGTCCCGAATGCGTCGTTCAAATTACCGCAGCGTTCCGCTTTTGAAATCACCCCGGCGGGACAACAAACATTGTTAACCCTGTTTGGGTTGACGGAAAACCTGGATCTCTCCTGGCAATCCGCGCCGGAGTCAAACAGCGATCGGTCGGTTCTGGAAGCCAACACTCGAATCGATGTTAAGCTCTCCTATGGGAACGTGATTCTCACCACGAGACAACAAATTGAAGCCGTCAGCGGAAACTTCGATCAGTTGCAGATTCGGCTGCCGGAAGATTACCAGTTGCAAAACCTGCAAGTGGGCGATGAACTGCTGGAATCGGTATCCGCGGTGAAAGATCGACAAGGATGGTATGAGTTACAACTGTCGGCTCCTACGTCAGGGCCGGTCGTGTTGGACTGGATTCTCTCTCGCCCGATTCCGGATTTGGGGGAACTTGTAAAAATTGAAGGCTTTGAGATCGAAGGCGATCTTCGTCAACAATCGGGTCAAATTCATCTCGCCGAAATGTCCGGCTATCGGTTGCTGACGCGCAATCAACCGCGCGCTCTGTTTCGGATCGATGTCCCGGAGTCGGCGGGAGCGTCGATTTCACGTTCGTGGGAGTTCTACCGACAACCCTTCCAGCTTGCTTTTGAATTACAGAAAATTCGCCCGCTCTATTCTCTGGAACCTGTTTACGAATTGAATGTGGAAGAGGAAGGTCTCGTCTGGAAAGCAGATCTGGAGTTGAATGTCTTTCGTGGTGCTTTGTCAGAACTCAATTTACAGTGGCCGAACTGGCAATCGGCGGGATGGCAATTAGGAACTGAACTTCAGGACGGAATTGTGGATCGGATTCGTGTCGATGAGAACGATCCCGACCTATTACAGCTTGTCTTCATTGAGCCACTGACTGCCGGGAAAAAACGCCTTTTGCTCACCGCCCGCAAGCCGTTCAGTTATCAATCCGGCTCCCTGGCGATCCAGCTTCCACGTTTTCCCGCCGGATCGGAACCTGCGGATACGTCGCTGAAGATCAACTCGGTCAGAAATTACGAAGTAGAAGTGGGAACCACGGCGGATGTGAGGTCCCTTCCTCCGACAGAAAACGTCAGCGAAACTGAGTCACTCATACCGGTCGCGTCGCTTCGTTTTCCGGAAACGGCTTCCCGCAATCTGGAGCTGTCTGTCAAAAAACGTCAAAGAGAGGTCACCACACAAACGCGAATACGATTGGAATATGGCCGTGATTCTTCCGATCTGAAAGTCAATCAAGCTCTAGATTACCAGATTAAGTACGAGGAACTCGATACCTTGCGATTTCGTATCCCTCAGGAAATTGCGGAGTCTCTGGTGGTTCGTGATAGTGAGGGGCGACTTCTGAAGATCGAATTCGTGTCGCCGGGTGAATACGGTCAAGCGCGTATTGCTCTGAGCGAACCTCTCCTGGGGTTATATTCTCTCCAGTTTGATTACGATCTCCCCTTCCCCGAGTCAACGAATCCTAACGGTTCGAGCTGGCGTATCCCCGTGATCCAGTCCTCCGACGCGGAGTCGAAATCTCTTCGACTCGAACTCGGAAAGTTTCTGATGACGCAATATCATCCGGATCCGGAAGGTTGGCAAATGGCGACCAATCCGGGGGGAGGAATTTACTACCAATCGAACGATCCCGCCGTTCGTCAGGAAATTCGGCTTCAGCAATCGGTTCCCGAAAATCAGTCCCAGGAACTCTTCGTGCGTCGGGCGTTACACCTGGCCTCCACCGATGGATTGGGGGCTTTGAGTCTACGCAGCGAATATCTGATCGCCGGTTCTCCAGACTCGCTGCAGATACGGATACCCGACGGATACCAACTCGATCAGTTGTTGCTGGATGGGGAACCGGTTGATGATTTTCAGCTCGTGGAGAACCTCGTTGAGATCGGTCCTTCCCGCGTCGATCGAAGGCTGGCCTCCCGCGAGCATCACTTGAGCATTCTGACAAATACCCAATCGCCGGATTTGGAATTTGGCTGGGTCGCGAAAATGGACTGCAACGCGCCCGAGATCTTAAACGTGAGCTGGCAGAATGAATCAATGTGGCTCGTCGAACTTCCCTACCGCCATCACCTATTCCTACAACCGGTATCGTATTCACCACTTTATACCTGGCAACGAGAAGGACTATTCTGGGTGCGAACTCCGAACCTCTCCAAGTCATCTCTCGCGGAATGGATCGATCTTGATCCCGCCGCGTTCGAGCAGATGTTTGTCGTCGGCGGTAATTCCTATCTCTTTCATCGGTTGGGAGACGGATCGAAGATCGTGCTGGGAAGTATGCACCGTTCGATGGTGGTGCTGACGGGGGCGGGACTGACGTTGATGATCAGTTTCATCCTCTTGAGGATCCCCACCACGCGTAATGCGCTCACGTTGTTGATGATTGCTTTGGCTTTGGCTGTTGCGGGAGTGTTTTATCCCACTTCGGTGGCCCTGCTCCTGCAACCAGCGATTCTCGGATTCTGTTTAGCATGTCTGGCGGCCTTTTTGGACAACCTGTTTCGACGACCTCAGTTGCCAAATGCCGTCATTACATTTGATGAACCCTCTCGCGGCTCCAGCCAACACACTCAAGTCCCCCATCCGTCTCTGGCTCAGATGGAGCCGGCTCTCGGTTCCGAAGACCCAACTGAACTGCGTGCCCGGGAAGTGACGGAAGAGCAGGTTTCCTCATTCATTTCTGATGGAGAGTGAAACTGTGTTGAGATTGTTGCGCATGAACAGATTGTTCTGGTTGGGGATTCTACTCGCGACCATTTTACCTCAAACAGGCTTCTCGCAAACTCCCGAGACAGCAACCATCCGCAAGATCTATGTGCCCGCGGATTCTCCCGAGAGTTGGCCGGAGGGTGACTGGATTCCCGTCCCTTCCGACCGACTCAGAGATCCCTCCGCGGAGCCGGACGCGGAGTCATTCTCACCGGCCTGGGCACGTTCCGCAAAGTATGAAGCCAGCCTGCAAGGGAATTCGCTTGTTCGAGGGAATCTTCGAGTAGAGATTGAGCACGCCCGGCACTCAGATTCGCAGGTCCATCAATCTCTGCTCCCCTGGACCGACACAACACTGGCTGTTTCCAATCTGAACTGGGAGTCCGGACCCGCGAAGCTAGGAAATGGTGAGGATGGAACCCCTTATTTGATGGCTTCTCCCCAGCACAAAATTCTCACGGGGAACTGGACCTATGAGGGACGCGCGCTCTCCGGCGGAGCGTTCTTCACTCTTCAGTTTCCTCCGTCCGCCGTCACGGAGTTTCTGCTGCACATTCCCCGCCGTCATGAATTGAAGTTATTCGACAGCGTGCCTGTAAAAGAACTCTCCACAGAATCCCCTCGAGAGCAAACGTTTCAGCTATCTCTAGGGAGTCGGGCGAAAGTGCGATTTTTTGTCTCCTTCGGAACAGCAGATAAGACTCACAAACGCGAACCTCAATTGTTTACCCGCGCCGAGACGTTGGTGCTGCTGGCACGCGATCAATCACGCGTTCGCCAGGAACTTTTGATCGAGTCGCTGGGATCGCCGGTGAAGTCCATCAAACTCCCCGTACCCACCAATCTCAAAGTGCGATCGATTGAGTACGGCGGAATCACGATGAACAACTGGAATGTGACGCGCGATCCGCCTCAGACTTTGACGATTCAGTTTCCGGAACCGATAGAAGGGTTGGGACGCCCTTTGTTAATCGACGGTCAACTCAACTACGAAGAGTCGCAATTGTGGCGGGTTCCGCATCTTCTACCACAGAATTCCCATCCCATATCCGAGACGGTCACGCTCAACGTCACTCCTCCGCACGAGCTATTAACAATTCGTCCCGAGGGGTTTCGACAGACGAGCTCCTCCACCAGTACCACCGGAGCTGGCTCTCTGACTTTCCAAAGAAGCTCCCCCGTCGCCGACATCGATGTGCGTGTCGGTCTCCCGCCAACTCGGCTGAAAACCGACTTCGTGAGTCGGCTCAATCGTGACGAGCAAAGCGTGTCGGCTGATGTTCACCTGACCGGGAGCGTCGATTCGGGAAGACTTTATTCCGTCTGGATGGAGATCGCTCCTCAATGGGATCCCCTCTCTATTGAGTTTCTCGACCAAAGCACTATGCGGTTAACTCCTGATTTGCCCTGGGCGATTGAGAGCTCGAATGGCCGACGGACCTTACGCGTGGAATTTCCCAAAGCGGTGAATCGAGAGCAGCCACTGAAGTTGACGATGAAGTTTCGTCATCGCCGCATGACCGGTGAAGCGATCCCTCAGGTTCCCGTCGTCAGAATGTCGGGAGAAATTCCCAGCCAGCAAGCTCTCCTCATTCGTCGAGAGGACTTTTCCATCGATGATGCGCAACTTGAAGCCGATGGTTGGCAAAATCTGACCGCGAATGAAGTTCCTTCCTGGATGGAAAACGCCATCAGCAGTTTGATTTCCGAGTCGAATGTTTCTGAATGGGACATGCTGGCTGCCAACAAACCTGCATTTATCGAATTGCCGATCTTTGCGAAAGACGAACCTCTTGAGGTGAACTCAATCGATCGGCTGAGGATTTCCGAGAAGAATTCAAAGCGAATCATCATTCGTGAAGAGTTGGAACTGATTCTTGAGAGTCAAAGCTCGACGCGCGAATCGGTTCAGTTCACAACAGCATCCAATGTCGATTTGAATCAGTTCTCGTGGGACGTTTTTCAATCACCTCAAACCCGTATTGTATGTCGTCAGGTTGAAGAACCGGAAAACGTACGGGCGGTTCATGTCTGGGAACTTGAATTCGATCCTCCATTGAAATCCTCTATGCGTGTTCTCGGTACTCGAACTCAGCGAAATGGCGGAGAACTGCATGCCGTCCTTCCCGTCATCCAGGGAGAAAAAAGCTCGGGAAGACTTGAACTCGTCACCCCGCCCCACCTGACCGATCAGGTTTTGGAATTTCTGAAATATGGTTACTTGGAAGATCCTCCTCCCGAGAAGATGGCGGACACCTATGAAACTCTTTATCTCAGTGATCTCTCGACGTTGAGTATCGATCTCCCCAGGCGAGGAGACTCATCGGTACCTGTGATTTCAGACGTCAAATTACAGAGTGAGCTGATCTCCGGAGCTTCCGATCAATTTTCTCATCGAATGTTGATCGAGTTGGAAAACCCTGGTTCGGAATTTCGCATCCGGTTACCCGAACAGATTTCGGAGTTGGCTGCTTTCTTTAATGGAAATCCAGTAAGAGTTCGCGGCTTGGAGGAAGGATTGCAAAGTCTGAATCTGGAGTCACCCGCCAAGTCATTGAATCAGCTTGAACTCACCTGGAGATCGTCAGTGATTCGGAAATCGAATGGACTCTGGGGGGAGATCCCGCTCCCTCAACTTTTACTTCCTTCCGATGGACTCCAATGGCATCTCAACATACCGGAGGATTGTCGCGTCGAAGATTACGCCGAGCCATTCCTGCTCCAGTCCTCGCAAGTTGAGCGTCACTGGACACAGCGGTATTTCGGTCCGCTGGGCAGAACGAATTCGCGAGAACTCTTCCACCCTCTGCGTGCAGAAGAATGGCGGGGACTTCTTCAAGCCGAACCAGAGCCTGACGGGGCAGAGCAACAAGTGCTGATCTTTGAGTCGCGTCAGTTTCCAGAAACCATCCGAGTGAAGATTTGGTCGGAATCGCGACATCGGGCGTTAGCTTGGGTTGTGTTCTGCGCAACTCTCCTGTGCGGAGTCGCCGTTCGCATCACTCGCTGGGAAGGGCGCCTGACGTTGGTCGCCTGGAGTCTCACACTGACTCTCATCGCCTGCACGGTCGTACCCGATTCCTGGGTCACCTATTCAGGGGCAATCAATGCGGGTTTAATTGTGGCGATGCTCTTTCCCCGGATGCTGTTGCTGGGACGTCGAAAGCTCACCTCGTATACCGGAGACGAATCTCAGATTACCGAAGCGAGCACCTTGAAGCGGGTGACGGTGGGACTTCTCTTGTCGATGACGGTCTTTCACTCAACGAACTCGTTACTCGGTCAATCGGAATCACGGAGAACAGCCCCCCGCTCCGAGGCCGATCAAAGACGCGAAGAACCGGGCGTCGTCGATTTGTTGATCCCCTATTCGGGAGAAACTCCGAATGAGACTCTTCCTGAATTGATCTATGTGAGAGACGCGCAGAGACAGTCTTCCATTTTCTCCCCGGTTACGAAATCTCGTCCCGTGTTGATCACCTCTGCGGATTACGAATGTCGCTTGAACCCGCAAGGGCCGGCGTCGTTCAAGATCCTGCTGACGGTCGAAGTCCCTGAAGAACCCGCCTTGGACTATTTCACTCTGCCTCTTCAGGGAGCCAATCTGGCACGCGAAAACGGTTGCCTGGTGGAAGGACACCCGACGTCCGTCGCGATGACGGCGAATGGCGTTTTGGAAGTTCCGATTCCCCCCTCTTCGACGAGTCAATCTTCCGGGGAATGGACTCCACTTCGCGCCCCACGTCCAGACCGAAATAATTCGGCCACGCCCCGCCGGGAGAAGTATCGATCATTAGTCGTGGAATTAAACTTATATGCCTCGGTGGATATCCAGAATTCCGTTCGGCAATTTCAGCTCGCCATACCCCCCGTTTCAAATAGTCGAATGAGATGCCGCTTCCCGGAAGAGTTCATGATTGAAGAGTTCGGAGGGGCTCGGGGAGCCATCACGGAACGGACGAAATCGACGCTCGGAGCCGATTTGGGAAATACCTCCACGCTCAATTTGAAATGGCATTTCCGTCAACCTGAGACACCTCTGGAGGACACGCCCCAAGAGCCAAAGATCACTCTCTCTCCACAATATTACGTCGAGGCGTTTTCAACACACTTGAATTACCGCATTCGTGTGTCTCATTCGGTTGAGGCTGGTTCACTTTCCACGATCCGCTGGGAACTGCCGGTCCAATTTCATTTTCGAAAAGTGCTCAGTCAACCTGTTCTGCAAACGCGAGATTATCTCGCCGACGGGAAACGGGTGGTATTGTTCGACTTGCTGGAAGAGCTGAATCCTTCTCGTTCGCCGTTTGTCATTAATGCGGAATTTGTAGTTCCGATTTCCAAACAGGAAGAAGACGAAGTGGTCGTGGACGTTCCGCAGCTTCAGCAGACTGATGAGGGCGGGGCGACATTCACCTTACTGGAGGAGTCGATGGCGAGCCTGGGGCTCTGGTCCCCTCCCGATTTACCGCTGACACTCCTCGAATTTCCGCTCGAGGGATTGAAGAATCTGAGTGCTGATGCTTATTTGAGTCGCTGGCCGCAGGGATCGGGGCTCCAAACCCCGCAACACGCCTTCGAATTGCGAGGTCCCTTGACACTTTCATTTTTACGCACCGAATCAAAACCTCAGAAAAAGGTTTGGGTCAAAGAGACGGGTGTCATTAGCGACCAATTCCTGGAATGGGAGTGGTCGGGAGAAGTCCAAACGACGGAGCTACCGGCGTTCGAACATGAGTTTCTCATCGATCCGCGATTGGAGATTCTCTCTGTCAGTGTGAAAGAGGATCAGGCGGAACGAGTCAATCGCTGGTCGCGGGACGGCAACCGTTTGACGGTTCGTCTCACGCGAAAAGCAGAAGAGAGTTCGCAAGACGTTCGAATTCAGGCCCGGATGGAACTCGGGCTCAAGGAGAACGCGACGCGACACGAGGAAGAAGTGGAGTTGCCGGAGATTCGCCTGTTGACGGGAGAGCGAATGGAGGCGATCGCGGAACTGTTTGTGGTACCGACGCGAACCATTCGATGGAAAAATGGGCGGGTTCCTACTGGGGGAAGTACGGAAGTGAGTTCTGCGAGCCGTTCGGAAACCCTGTCGAGTTTTGATCTGTTTTCGAGACTCGAAGGAAGTCCCGCCGAACAAACAATTATTGTCGGTGAGAAGACGATCCCTCCCCATATTCACAGGTTGATTCAATTCGAAAAACGGGCGGATGACGATTTTGATGTGGTTTGTCGCCTCACCGATCACCAGCCGGAGAACGTTCTGGGAGCTCTGGAATTAATCGTTCCGGAAACCTGGATTCCCCGATTGCGAGTGGAACGGGATGAGGAATCCGATGCCGAAATATCACGCGAACTCAATGAGAACGGCACTCTCACGTTGACGATTCCTGAAAAGCTCCGAGGAACGACTCTGGTCTTGCGGACGACCCTCGCCGCCTCCGATCAGAAAACCTGGTTGGTTTCCTGGCCGGAAGCCTCTTCGGAGGCGGTTTACCAGAATGAAGTGAGTCTCAAACTTGCCGATGGCTGGGCTCCCCGTATGGAATGTCGTCTGGAGGAAGAAGGGACGCCACCGCTGAAGAATGAGGGGGCTCACTTCGATCGTTGGGAATATTTGTGTGATCAACTGGAACTCCAGAAGACCGAAGTCTCTGACCCTTCTGCTGTCCCGTTCATTCCTCTTCTGGTCTCGCGGGTCGATATCCGCCCTGGGAAAGTGATTCAGGGAGAATACGGGATCATCTATCGGGGTCGAGGACGCGAGCAAATTGAGCTGACGCTCCCCTTCCCCGCATTGGTGCATTCGGTACGTCGAGCGGGTGAAATTGTCGAATCGGACTGGGATGAGGAGCATCGACTTCTGAAATTACCTTTGACCCAGGACGCTGGCTGGCAGTTCTTTGCGATCGACTGGTCTTCCACAGACCCTTTCACCCCCGGAATGCTGTCTGAAATGAATCTACCGTTTCCCGCCATCTCTGAAATCGAGGTGGGTCAGCAACAAGTCACTCTGCTCTCCTCCTCCGATCTGAAATTGATGATGTACCACGGCGTTCAACCTCAATCTCGAGCGGAATACCGACTGACATTACTGGAAACATTAACGCGTCAACTGAAAGAAGATCGCGTGGATGTCCTCAAGCTGCCTCAGGATATCCAAACACTCTTTGTCTCTCTCATCCAGGACGAACTCGCAAACGACTCATTCTCAAACGATAAATTTCGTAACAAACAAGCACTCCTGAATCGGTATGAAAAAGCCCGATCAGATTTCCTGTCCCAGATGCCGGAAGAAATTCTGGAACGCGCCGCAGAAGCCCCGGCGAAGATGGCGTCAACCTCCGTCGGAACACTGATGGCGTTTGATGCAGAAAGCGATTTGCCGGGACAAACGGTTCTGTATGCGGTCGCAGAGCAGGAACCGGAATCATCGAAGGTCTGGTGGCTGGTTCGACTCTGGTATCTGCTGGGAATATGCGTGGTGGCTGCCGCTGTGATGATTCCGCTATTCTGCTGGGGATTACGCGAATCAACAGCTAATTGGATCGCCCAAAATCGAGTCTATCTATGGATGTTTATCGGCTTGCTGTGGTGGACTTGTTTGCAACTCAGTTTTGTGGGGCTGGTGATATTGGCGCTCGCTTTGATCTCGCGGCTGATCTCTCCATTCACTTCCCGTCGCCGCGTTTACTGATTGCTTCAACGGGCTGTGAGGTTCGTTAGAGACGATCCAGAGAATCGAGCCAGATGGAAATTTCCTCGAGGCGTGCCGGAGTAGGATAGGTGTGTCCGCGTCCTTTGAGAACTTGAAAGACCACCGGGAACTTGAGGCGTTTCAGGATTTTGACCGAGGCATCGACTTTTTCAAACTCCGGATCCTCATCTCCGCAGCTGAAGAGTAATTGCAGTCGATATTCGGGGTCGTTTTCCGGCGGACGTGACGGAATCGGAGCCCCGGCAATTGCGGCAGCACGAAAGGTGTCCCTGTATTTGAATGCCAGGTGCGCTGCGAATGCCCCTCCGGAACCGTAGCCGTGAATGGCGATTCGTCGATCATCAATGCGATATCGGGATTTGATGTCGAGCACGGCGTCTTTAATGAACTCTGCTTCATTCAGATTCCAGGCTCCGATCTTTGCCGCTTTGGGACCGATCATGATCAGTCCTCTGCGTTCGCAGAGTTGTTGCCAATCCTGGGCGATACTAGCTTCCATCGTATCGCCGCCCGGATGAATCCAGACCACCAGTCCGTATTGGTAGGAGGGATTGTAATCGTTGGGAATGTAGGCCCAATACTCATGGTTGTGGGCCTCCATCGGGACGGTGACAAATCCCGTCGGAAGATCTTTATCCACATCCCCTTCCTCCGGCGGAGGGATAAATTCATCGAGAAGTTCGACGGGAATCTCTTCGGTGGTTGTGGTTAACGTCAGCTTTACCGTCTCTTTCAAATTGCCTCGTTCAAACGTCACGCTCACTTCGTTCTCGGGGCGTTCGCGTGAAATCAGAGTCCAGAGATCGGCATATTCTTTCACCGGTTCTCCCTGAAACTCCACAATGCGGTCATCTTTCTTCAAGCCCGCCTGATCGGCCGCGCTCTCCGTGTAGACGTAGCGAACAGTCACGCCGGTTCGGGGAGCGTCGATCGGTTCCCGTGTGGGCAGAATTCCCAGAAAGCCGGATTCGTAAGGTATGAGCGTTTCCACGAGAGTCATTGTGGTTTCGATAACTTCCTCGCCTTTCCGGAACGTGGCGGGAATCGTTTCTCCCGCGTAGTGCGTTCCGAGTGCATAGCGAAGGTGTCCCACGCGGCTCAAAGGCATCTCGTCAACAGAGAGCAGGATGTCTCCCCGCCTCATACCGGCGCGATATGCGGGGGAGTCGGGACGAACCATGTCGATTTCCAATTCGCCCTCAGTGAGATCGTTGCGGCGGAAGGTGACTCCCATGAGGCCCGGGTGAAGGTCTTCACCTTCCTTGAGCCGGTCCAGAATGGCGTACACGTCTTCCAGAGGGATGGCGAAACCGATTCCGGAATCGTACCACTCAACCCCTGCGGTTTCTGTGGTTGCGGATGCGGAGAGCGGGACCAGTACTCCCATCACTTTGCCTTCAATATTCAGTAACGGTCCTCCGTAGTTGACGGGAGAGACTTTGGCATCGGTCTGAATCGCTTTTCCCCAGATACGGTTTAACGCACTGACGATTCCGATCGAAACATTCGGGACCTGAGCTGAATAGGTTCGTCCCGCGGCGATCGCCCACTGCCCGACCGCGAGTTCGTCTTTGGGAACCGGAATGGCCGGTTTGAGATTCTCTGCCTCGATCTTTAACAACGTCAACATGCGGGAACGGTCTGTCGCCACTTCAATTGCGGGAAAGCGACGCCCGTCCGCAAGTTCGACCAGCACGGAGGCTGGTTTGGAAATAAAATTGAACGCGGACGAGATGATATAACCATCTTCACTGACGACCAGCCCCGAGGTCGGACCGGTACTGGTGAGAATCTGCCCTACACGATCGAGTCCGCCGACAGTCTGGATCCGGACGATTGAAGGTTCCGCGAAGGCGACCGCCTGTTTGAAGGCTTGTTCTTCCAGTTCCGTCAAAGAGGGAGATTCCTGCGCCTCGATGCGAAGCGTTGAAGACGCGAGGGTCAGCAAAAGTGCCAAGCCGAGTCGCGCGCACGAGATATTCAGACTGTTCATAAATGACATTTCAAATCGCAACAGGATTAGTTGGTGTCAGGTTTGTTGGGAACCAGAGTCTCGACGGTAATCAGGGCATCATCGCGCCGGACAATCAGCGACAAATCATCCCCCGCCTCAAGGTTGCCGAGTTGTTCGCGAAACTCCCGGCACGATTGCACCAGATTGTCGTTCACGAACAACACGAGGTCGCCGGGCCTCAGATTCAGCTCGGCGGCAATCGAACCGTCTTCCACCACTTCGATGTAGGCGGGGGTCCGAAAGACGACATCGGGAACCATCAATATCCCGAAATCGAGTGGTTGGTAACTGAGAGGATTGTCTTCGTTGTCGTTTTTTGTCTGCTGAGAGACGTAGTCGCCCGACATGATCTGCCTGATGACCGGAGTCAGTTCGGACATCGGCATCGCATAGTTGATCCAGGTGTTGGACTCGTTGTTGCGCAGTTCTTTGCCGATCATGGCCAGTAACTGACCGTCGGTGGTGGTGACCAGTCCCCCTCCCGCTCCCGGATTATTCGTGATCGCATCGATAATATAGACCGGCCCATCGTAGGGGACTTCATAGGCTCCTCGGCGGGCGGTTAGTTTTGTTTTGGCGGCGATGACGCCGTGTAGAATGGAGACCGGTTCGTCTCCCGTCGCGACCTTGAACATATTGCTGAATGCCAGAATTCGAGTACCGGGGACGGCGGAAGTCGTTTCTTCCAGATCGAAGTAGGGAAGCTGCAAACCTTCGCGGACAATTTTGAGAACCGCGAGATCGAGTTGGGGCTCGGCTCCTAGAACAGCCGCGGTTTCCTTACGACCGTTGGCAAGGATGACCGTCACTTGATCCCGATCCAGAACATGACTCCAGACGGTGACGATATGACCTTCCGGGCTGACGAGGAATCCGGTGCTGTAGGAATGCAGATTCCGCAGACCTCCCGCTCCAAAGATTTTCACCATCTTCGGTTGAATCATTTGCGACACTTGTTCGTTCGTATCGACTTGTGCGAGGCTCTGGACCGGAACCAGAAGTCCGGCCAGCAAGACCGCATAGGCCGCGAGGAAACGAAGTCGATCGGAAGGTAATGTATTCATAAAACTGAGAGGCGTTAGAGGCTTAGTTGGAGGTAACTTGTTTTCCGGCCGGTTTCGGGCCCGGCGAGAAGTTGATGGACTCAATGGTCCATTGATCGTATTGTTCCCCGCCGCTATGAATCGTCCAACCGGACGGAAACTGAAGATCTTCAAAGGCCTGAATTTCTCCGAAGCGAACTTCGCATTCGTCGAGATCGTCTCTGACTTGAGTGTCGAATCCCAGGAACTGTCCGGTTTCATCATCGAAGTACCATCGACTCTCCACCGACGTGAGTTCGCTGGTCAGCACATCGACGCGATTCCCCAAACCGTCCAGAGGTTCGGTCCCCAGATACTGAAACTCGGAGAACAGAAATCCGTGATGCGTCAGAAACAGACGCAGATGATACAGCGCCACTAACAGTCCGCCGCTGTTTTCCGGAGCATCTGTCAGCGGTGCGCCATCGAACGTTTGCGTCCAGGTCTTCTTGCCCAGGGTTAACTCCGTTTTCTCCTGATCGAGCTCCATCTTGAAGGCGGTTCCCGCCACGTTTCGCCCCGTCAGCACCCAGGAGCCGTTGCGAGAGGCGTAGTCTCCCCACTCGTTGAATGTTGCAAGGACACGATTCTGTTCCCGGCGATTGAACTCGTAGTTCGCGTAGCCCGTTTTCTTTTCATACAACCCCTGAAACGGTTTAGGGATGGGATTTTCTTTGGCAGCCGGTTTTTGTTCGTCCGAGTTGGGCTTCTTCTCGGGGGGAGGTTCGATCTTCTTTTTCTCACCCGGTATCAGTTCCGCGGCGTTATGCAGTCCCCGGAGACGGACGCGAATGGTCTGTTTTTCCTGGTTCCGACGAAATTCGAGAGGGAGCTTCCACCCTTTGGGGTAGATTCCCAGAATATTTTTGTATTGATTGACGCTCCGAATAGGCCGCCCCGCGAACGAGACAATTTCATCTCCTTGTCGCAAACCGCGCCGGTAGGCTTCCGAATCCTCCAGAATGGTTTCGACGACCACTGAACCGTCGGACAACGACGTCACGGTCGCTCCCAGAGTGGCATGATCGACGACCCGTCCCGATTTCAAATGGCCGAGAAAGTTCATGATCTGATTGATGGAGATCGCATAGCCGGCGCCCGAATTGACGCGCCCTCTTTTTTCGAATGAGCCGCGACCGTTGATTCCGACCAGTTCTCCATCATCGTTAAACAGCGGCCCGCCCGAGTTACCGGGGTTGATGGAACTGTCGGTCTGAATGCAATCGGTGTATTCCAAAATCGTTCCCGCCGGATACTGGTATCGATGCACGCCGCTGACGATGCCGTAAGTCACCGTCGGTTTGAAATCGGTTGCCAGAAGGAACGGATTCCCCATGGCGTACACCCAGTCTCCCGCTTGGAGGTTGTCGCTGTTTCCGATTTCAGCGACTGGAAAATCGTCTCGACCGAGAAGTTTCAGCAGAGCCACGTCGCCGGTCGGGTCGATCCCCACAATCACGGCGTCGTACAGATTGCCGTCATTCAAACCGCACTTCATGAAGTCACCGGCGCCACTGGTAACGTGAAAGTTGGAGAGAGCGTATCCATCCTTGGAGATTAAAACTCCAGATCCTCCTCCCCCTTCCCCGCTCGCCGAAAAAATCGCCACAACCGAGTCGGAAACCTTATCGATTACCTCGATTCGCTTCTGCTGCGCTTCGAGGACCGTGGTGTCGGCCGCCTGGAGCCCGGCGTTGAACGAACCGATTACGAGGCCGATCGTCAGAAGAAACAGATATCGAGCAATGGTCATGAATGAGTCGCCTTTCGGCTTTCCTGAATAATATAAGCTCGGGGTTGGGAAGATCTCACTTGATGAGTCGTGCATCGCCTAATGCGAGATGATCGGCCACTGCCAGATCGGCACCAAAATCGACCAGGATCTCAAGATCGCGTTTTCCGGCGATATCGAAATCGAGGGGAATCGGCTCATCGCTGCCGGTCACATCACCCTCAAATAAAATCTCGTCGTCTGCTTTGATGACGACATGAGTGTGCCCCTTGTTCCCCACCAGTTCTTCAATCCCCATGGTCGACTGGAGACGACGGTACTGACCGCCCAGGCGATAACGGAGCAATGTTTTGGAGTGAATGCAAAGACCCTTTTTGAACGACTGATTGCCGATCCGGATGGGACTGCCGTCGAAGTTTTCATCGATTCGCATTTTCCATTCTTCATCGAAGAAAGGAGTGTACTCGTTGACTCGTGGTTCCAGATCGGAGAGATAAACCAATCGTCCCTGCCGAAAGTCGATCATGTCGATGTCGTCGAGAGTCGTCTCCAGAGCCAATCCGGAGGCCGAAACCGCCGAGAGCTTGCCGTCGGAATAACTCAATGTGGAAAGCGGAAAGCGATCGTCGTTCGCCATCAACAAGCTCCCAACCGCCTCGGTTGAGCCAATTTTTCGGCTCAAAATGATACCGAACACCTTATCCACACCAACCGGTATTTCTTCGCCGTCGAGCAGGAAGTAAACCGCTTTCTCGTCGAGTTTGGAAATCACCCCTTCCACGAAGTCGATCGATTCTTCCTTGTTGATCACCAGCAGATCCTGCTTGGAATCGCGATCGAGAATTTCTTTCCAGCGCGCCAGTGTCGTGGCATTCCCCTCCGAATATCGAAGGTGATGAAGCAGACTCCCCTTCCCTTTCAGAACACCGAGATGGGGCGTCTCAGCGGAAAATTGTGTGCCGTCGTAGCGCACCTGGCTGGTTTTCAACAAGCTGCCATCGACGAGCGCCAGATGTTTCAAGATTTCTTCCGATCCAATCGTCTCTTCCCGATCAGCGATTTCGATCGTCAAAATGCCATCCCGCGAAAACGTCTGGATCTCACCGTCAATTTGCAGAGTTGCCGCGTCGGCAGAGAGTTCTTTTAATTCACCTCGAACCGCGGAACCGGTCAAAGGCGTCACTTCCACCAAAGTGGATTGAGCGGATACCGGGAAAACGCAAACGGAGAGAACCATCCCCAGAATGATTGTCTGCAGGTACTTTTGGATGCCGGGGCTCAAGTCGGTCATGGTGATCTTTTTCAGAAGAATCTCTGGGTTCCGGTAGCTGCTTATTCGGGGCTGCGGCCTGCCGATTTCCGGAAGTAAGCTTCGATGGCTCGACGATAATTTTCCGGAAAGTCACGTTTCAACAGGTTCTTGGCTTTAGTCACTTCCGTTTCCGGCAACGCTCCCCAGCCGGCCTGTTTTTTCAAATCCTTTTCCTCGACTTCACCGGGAGCCGTTGTTCCTTTCACAACACTTTCCTGCGACCCTCCACCGGGTTGATTGGTGTTTCCGCCGGATCCGCTTCCTCCCCCCGATCCGTTCGATTGTTCGATTTTCTCGATGATAGAGTCGAGAAGGGTGACGATTTCTTCTTCCTTCTTTTGCGTTTGTTGACCGCCGCGCCCCAGAGAGAGGCGACGCTTCACATCCTTCATGCGTTGCGCCACTTCATCGAGAGATTCGTCCTTGATCGCCGCCAGTTGAAACTTCATCAATTCGGCAATCGTAGCGTAACGTTCGGGAACCGCTTCGGTCTTTTTTGTGAGTGTCTCGATCGTCGCCAAGCCTTCCGCTTTCATGAGCAGTTCGGATTGGGCGACGGCCTGATGGAAGAGTGCGGTCGGTGGGTCGGCGGAATATTTGAGATCGAGTTTATCGAAGTAAGGCAAAGCTTCATCGTAGAGCTTCTTGCGAACGAGATAGACCGCGTAAAATTGCGTCAGGTTGTTGCGAAAAAAGTCCGAGTATCGAGGATCGTCCAGCAGTTCGGGAACCGGAATGTCATGAGCCGGACTCGACAAGCGGCAGCCGGACACAAACCGATCGACCTCCGGGTCGATGACTCGAAAGGTTTCCATGACTCGCGAAAAGATTTCAGACGAATTGGGGATCGCATCGGGCGAAGCCCAAATCTCGCCGACTTTGGTTTTGACCGACTCGTTGTCGATTTTTCGACTGGCGACTTCATCGAGCACGCGCGTTTTGACTTCTTCAAAACGGGGCGTTTCGATCAGATCCAATTCCTGAGCATCGGCGGTCATGGAACTGGACACCATGACGGTCGTCACGACGAGAAAGGCTCGCAAGGATCGATTGAGAAGTTGACTCATTAGTATTCTCCTTCTCTCGGAAATTATTGATTCCGGCCAGTCGCCAGATCGTAAGTGGTTTTCTGAATGCGCGATTGTCGCCGGGACAATTCCTGGAGTTGATCGACGACTTCCGGCGATTCCGCCGCTTCTCCCCGGAACTCGCGAGCCAGCACGCGCGTGCGGCGGTTAATCCGTAACTGAAGCGAGCGTAGCATTTTCAATTCCGCTAATTTATCGACCAGAGGGGGAGGCGATTGTTGTTGCTGCTGCTGTTGTTGCTGTTGCTGCTGCTCTTCTTCCGACTTTTCCATCTCTTTTTGCAGGGATTCGATAATCTCCTGTAACGCTTCGATGAGATCTTCTTCGATCACCTGCGTCAGTTCGCCGGCTTGCGATTGTTCCAGCCGACGGGCGACCGTCAACATATCGGACCGCATCTGTTCGATGGCTTCGGGGAATGCAATCGACGATCCTTCCGCTTTCAATAGATCGAGCGCTTTGACCGCCTCCAAGGCAATTTCATCCTCGGTTTGCGCTAGTTCGCGCGACCGGGCATGGTGGCGAGAGGTCCAGTCCGCAGAAGGGGTTTTGTCGAGGTTGATCGTGCCGGTGTAGACCATCAATTGCATCGCCAGCATTTTCTGGAAACGTGCTTCCAAAGCGGCCAGCAGCAGCTCTCGCTCCTCTTCCCGCAGTTGCCGCAGGATTTCCTCAAGTTTCGCCTTGGCCTCCTCCAGTTTGGCGATGGCTTCGGATTGTTCCCGGGAGGCGTTCCCTCGATTTTTCTTCTTCAGTTCCTCAATGGCCCGTTCCATCTTTTCCACCGACTCGGCGATTTCATCCCGACCGGCTGTTTTGTTTTCATCGTTTTGCTGTTGATCGGAATGCTCCCCGGCGGGCTGTTGTCCGGATGGAGATTCGCCCTTGGGCTGTTGGCCCTGTTGCTGTTGTTGAGATTGGCCCTGTTGAGACTGGCCTTCCTGGGACTCCCCTTCTTGCGGCTTGCCGGACTGGCTTTCTCCCGACTGACTCGACTTCGATTCACCTTCCTTGGGCTCTCCCTTCTTGCCTTCTTGGCCGGCTTGGGAGTCTCCCTCCTGAGGCTCTCCTTCTTTGGGTTTACCTTCTGTCTGTTCTCCCGGCTTCTGTTCGCCGGACTGAGAATCTCCCGGTTTCCCTTCCCCTTCCCGAGGTTCTCCTTCACCCGGTTTTTTCTCTCCTTCGCCGGACTCTTTCCCTTCGCCCTGCTCGCCTTCAGCCGGGTTTCCTTCTCCCGATTCTTGTCCTTCGCCGGGTTCGTTTTCTCCGGTTTGCCCCTCCCCCTCGGCTCCTTCTTCGGCGGCTTTGGCACGACGCTCTGCATCCTGCTCGTCGATTTTATCGACGAGCTTGCGTCCGGACGCTTCGGCAATTTCCTGACGTTCGATGGCTCGTTGAATCTCATCGCCGCGTTCGTTCGAAGCCCGTGCGTCTTTGGCTTTACCGAGGGTGATCTGGAGGTCTTTGAGGATTTGCTGGATCCGTTCCTGCTCCGCCTGAAGTTCGCTGCGTCGGTCTCCGCTCTGCAAGAGATCCAGCAATGATTGCAATGACGTGATCACCTTGTCTTCGCGATCCATCGCATCGCCGAAGCGTTTCTCTTCGAGCAACGCGGTGATCTGGGACATCTCGGTCGAGATTCGATCCGATTTACTTTGACCGATTCCGCGGACGAGCAGATCGGCCTGTTCCGGATCCGTCTTACGCATGTATTCCGCCATTTGCAGGAGCAAGCGTTCAAAACGTTTATACTTTTGCGCTACAGCATCTTGACGTTCGTGGAGATCGAGTGACGTCTCCGCGGCAGGAGCGTCGTCGGTCTCTTCGGTCTGAGCGAGAACAACCGTCGATGAAGGAACCAGCGCCCCGAAGGCCAAGATTCCGGCCAGAAGGCATGTCAGAACAATTTTGGATCGCATCGTCGGTCTCCCGGATTCTTCAACAGAATCAGTTCGAATTGTTTCGCAACTTGTCAATCTTACCCGAGGAGCCGGAATCAGACGAGAGGAATGTGTCGGATTCCTGGGGCTCCTGCATTCTCAAATCCCCAATTTCTTCAGGCTATCCTTCAGTTTTTTCAGGTCTTCCTGCTGAACCTTCTCCGTCTTTTCCCGGATTTTGGACTGTTCTTCAATCAGGTCTCGGAGTTCCTGGAGCGCTTCATGGAATTCGGCCAGATCCGAAATCTCATCCAGCACGGCCCGCATTTTCAAAAGCAGTTGATTCAACGAATCGCTGGTCTGGTCCAAGGCACTCAGGGAATCGTTATCCGACTGGACGTTTTGGCTGAACAGACCGGCGGCCACATCGGCGTTTTCGAACAACTCTTCGGTAATGATTTCGAGCGGCTCCAGAATCAGGGAGTTGATTCGTTCGTTCTGTTCTTCAGTATGCACTCGATTGTTCAGAAGTTCGTCCAGAATCCGTTTAAAGGATTGTTTGACAGCTGTCGTCTCGTTGCGGTTCTTACCGATTTGATGCCGGGCACGTTCGGCGACATTCGAAACGAGAATTTTCAGTTCCTCGCGTTTTTCGGCGTCCGTCTCATTCCCGGCAAGTTGTTTCGCAAGTTCGAGAGCATTTTCTCGATTGTCGAGCAGATCTTCACGAGTCGCCTCGACTTCGGAAATGATTTGTTCGAATTGACGACGCAGGTTGATTTCCCGGTCGTGCAGGATGGCCAGAAGTTCGTCATCCGTCACGATCGTGAAGGTGTAATTCCGACCGCGCATTTCGTGCGGGCCGTTGAGGTTATCGTTGTCGATCGCGTAGACGGTGAGAATTAGCTTTTGTCCCGGCTTGAGTTCGAGTTGAGCGGTCTGAAAACGTTCGAAGGAGAGATATTCTTCCGGCTGGCGATTTTCGTAATACTCGCGAATTTCATGGGACTGAACGTAACCGTTGCGTTCGATATTCTGGCGGCTGTTGGGGGAATTCTGGAAAGGACGCGGACGAAACTCCTCGCCATCATCGACTTTGAATTCAAACCGTGCTTTGACCAGGCCGTAATCATCGGTGATCGTTCCCTGAACGGGGATCATGGCTTTGTTGGTGATTGACGACCCGATTCCCGTCAATTCGGTTTCGATTTTGGGAGGCTCGTCCGGAATCCCGAGGATCGTGAAGCGTTTAGGTTCGGCGGAGAGAATGCCGTCTTCATCCTCCAGATAAATTTTCAGTTCCGAATCGAGCGGCAGAATCCAGGGTTTCCCGAGTTCTGCAGGTAATTGAATGTTGCGGCCGGCGATCTCCTCCTGTGAGTGATTGCTCATGACGAAGGGAAGACGGAACAACTGCCTGCCCTCCCCGATCATCGATTGGGCGAGCGTGGACGGCAGGGACTGTCGTTTTCCGAAACTGCCGTCCTCGTTGATCGGACGCATCGTGAGTTCGTCCGTAGCAGCGGACGATTCTGCTTGATCGTCCGTTTCATCAGTTGAAGTGTGTCGTTGCCCCAGAGCCAGTTCAAAGGAGTCGGATTGCAGGATGATATTCCGAAGCGGCTTGTTGGTTTCGAGGTTGAGGACAAAGGCCGTCTCCGCCGGGATGCTGATCGTCTTGCTGATCAGTTTGTACTCATCGAGCACAATCTCTCCGTCGGCATACTCGTCGCGATTCATGTAGTCCGGGTAGTCGCACTCCAACGTGATGTCGTCCGCCTTGGGCGCTTCGACGATTTGAATGCGATACGGTTTTCGATTGATGTAGTCGTTGCCGTTCAACCAGAATTTAAAACTGCTGAGAACGGAATTCATTTTGAACTGGAACTGACGTTCTCCTCGACGGGCGAGCGGTTGACGGTCGCCGCCGCTCGATTTTTTTTCAAACACATAATCAATTTCGACTTCGTCGGGAACGATCCACGGTGTTCCTAGGGAGTTTTCGCCTTCCGGCACCGAGACCCGTAAAGTCAGGTCGGCTCCGGCGGGATGTTTATAAACACCGTTCACAAACGGACGAACGCGATCGCCCGGCTCCGCGAGCGCGACCACTTCCAGCGTCGTTTCTCGCAGCCAGTAAATCTCGTCGAAATGCACGAACGCTCGTGTCCAGCGGTCGAACGCTTCCGGCATGGCTGCCGCAACCGCACCGACCCCCATCAGCAACACCGCAGCAGCAGCCCAGCCCTGAATCAGAGGTCGCCAGTCAAAGACGTCCGAAAGTTTGAGTTCGTGTGCCGATTGCCCCACTTCTCGGATCGTTTCCTGGATCATGTACTGGGTGAGTGGTGACTGTTCCTCGCCTGTAGTGCCTTCCAGTTCAACGGCCGTGATGAGACGATCGTCCAACTCGGGAAAGCGACGTTCGAGAATCAGCGCCAACGACCGGGCTTTCTTGCTTTTCAGCAGGCGCAGAACAACCTGATTGGCGAGCACCCAGAAAATGGCCCCCACCATCCCCATCGCCAGAAGAATACGCAAAGCGACCGGAAGCTCCAGATAACTGACTTGAAAGTAGAGCCAGTCGAGTGTGATCGTGGCGAAGAAGCCGACACACAAGGCGATCAACACCAGAGCCACCCCGTGAAAAAAGAGGTAGAGCTGGATCCTCAGCCGCAGGTTGTCCAGGACAGAGTCGAGCTCGGATTTCATGGGGCCATACGGCAAAGTTGACATGCGGCGTGATTACTTTCTGTAGACTGGCGTCAATTTGGATCTGGTCTCTTGCAGGAAGGACGTTTTGAGGCCCTGCATCCAACACGATTCCGTTCAATTCGAGCAGTTATTTGAGGGAATAAGGCGTTTTCCCCTGATCGGCGATGAATTTTTCGGTCGCAATGACGAACCCCTGGCCCGTGTCATCAAGATAAAGACCGATTTTCCCGGTGCCTTTGGTGATCGAGTCCTTGATAATGGTATTTCCTTCCCCATTGATGATCGCCAGCAAGGCTTTGGCGACGCTGATTTGCTTGTACGCGAAGGTCTGCGGCATGTTCTGAGTGAAACCGGCCAGTTTCAGAGCATCCCCTTCGATTTCCATCTTGATTTCCGCTTCATCCGCGATGTAGGCGAAAGCGTCCTGAAGCGGCATGCGGCGGAAATCGACCTCGATTTGTTTTTGCAGCTTTTCTTCCAGCGTCAGTTCTTTCTCGGGCTCATTCGAGGCGACTGTGGTGGCTGGTCCGGCGGACTGATTGAAATCGGTGCGGGTCGATTCATCCCAGGTCAGCAAAGAACCCAGAGCCAGATTTGGTGCCGCACGGTCGTTGAGAACGGTCGTGAACTGGATCGATCGTGATTCCGAGCCGCTGGAGGTTGCCATGGCGAGCACCTTCGTCATCGCCGGGAACCGCCCGATGATTTTTCGTGGTCCCACCTGTTGCGGATTCATTTTGGAGACCGCACTCAGGATCCGTTCGGGAAGTTCATCCAGTCGCTGGGACAGTTTACGCTCCACCGATGAAGGGAGTGCTGCCGCATCGTTACGTAAAATAAGTTCCTGATGAAACTCTCCATCCAGATGTACGCTCCAGACGGCGGTTTTGACATCATCTCCGAGCCAGTCCAGAAAGTGATTGAGAACCGGACCGGCGTTTTCCGGGAACCAGGAACTTTGCTCCAGTCGGAGAATTTTGGGATCGAAGAGAATGGAGAGATGACGATCCTGATCGGTTTTCAATAGCAGAGTTTCGATGTCTTGGTCGGTGATCGCGTTCACGTCGATGGCGTCTGCCATTTCCTGGGCATAATCCGCCGGCCCGACGGCGAACTTCTGATCGTCGATATGAATGAAACACTGATCTCCGGTGAGGTAAATCGCGGGAGAATAGTCATTAATGCGATCGCCGGGAAATAGCTTGATCAGAGTGGCGGGGGATTGCTCTTCGACCAGCTCCACATAAGCGGCCACTTGGGGCAGCTCATTTCTCAAGCCGGGGATCAGGCAAATCTGCAGGCGGTCGATCTGCCGGGGCTCAAATTTTGTGAGTTCCGTGATTCTGGATTCCAGCCAGGTCCCAATCGGTCCCAGGCAGAAACGAAATTCTTCAGCGAGAGACTTTTGTTCCCAGAAGGCAGCCGGATGCAGATTCACGATGACCCGCGCACCGGACGGTATGTAGTGCAGAGTAATCGGCCCGCCCTTGGTGGGTGCCGCATTGGCGAGTGAATCCATATTGGCTTTATTTTCGGCCACCTGAGCGTCGTAAGCGGAATTCCGTTTCGGGGCTTCGGCTTCCGCTTTCGCCGCCGCCAGTTTTTCGCGTTCCGCTTTGACGTAGAAGATGACGCCAGCCAGCACGACGGCAATCAGCCCCCCGACGACGATCTGGAAGTTGCGACGTTTTTTATTTTTTCGCCGCAGTTCCTTCATGCGTTCGACACCGCCCGATTCGATCGTGGGTGCGGTGACCGGAGGCGTAAAAGTCTGGGCCTCTGGAGCAGCGGTCGCAGAACTCGCACCGGTAGTGGCGGATTCCGGAGCGGGAGCGACCAGTTCGAGTTCGACTTCCTCCTCTTCCGGTTCTTCCAGCCGAAAGACTTCCGCGCACTTGGGGCATTTCCCCTTTTTGCCGATCAGACTGCGATCCTTCAGCTTCAGTTCCTGACCGCAATGGGGGCATGGAATAACGACTACGGGCATCGTGATTTCCTCGGGCGAATCGCTGGGGACACATCCTGTCTGATGACTTTGCCAGAAACCCTGCTCGCCAGACAGAGAACTCCTGCAAAATCGGCGTTTTCAATGAAGCGGCAGTTCCCGTTCCATTGCCATTATTTCACTATAACAGAACATTTTTCTGTTTCCATCCCCTTTCCTGAAAACGGTTTACAGCCGAGAAGGATCTTCGTCGGCAAAGGGGTGCAGGGATCGGAGTGTCTTTTCTTTGGGCACGACGGCGAGCAGTGCTTCCGCCATCTTCAGGTCGTCCTGGGTCGTAATTTTCAGGTTGATGGCCGAGCACTGCACGATGGACACCGATTTTCCCAGATTTTCCACGAGTTGGGCTTCATCCGTGGCGTTCAGGCCTCCCCGCTGAGCGAAAGCTTCTTCGAGCAGAGATTTTAGAAAGACTTGCGGTGTCTGGGCCTCCCACAGTTCGTCCCGGGAGACGGTTTCCTCAATGGTGTCACCCGTTTTGACGCGTTTCAGAGTCGAAGCCACTTTGTGAGCGAGGATGGCCGCGTTGGTCTCGACCGCTTTGGCAAACACGTCGTCGATCCATTTTTTTGCCAACAGAGGTCGGGCGGCATCGTGGACGGCGACAAAGTCGATCCCCTCCTTCACTACTGCCAACCCATTGGCGACGGAGTCTGCCCGTTCGGCTCCTCCGAGCACGATATCGATGTTCATAAACGCCAGATTGGGGCGAAATTTTTCTTTGAAACGTTCTTCGTCCTCCGGGGAGATGACAATGATCGTTTGGGCAACATCCTGCCGTTCAACAAAATGTTCGGCGGTTCGGATCCAGACCGCACGCTCTTTGAGGTTGGTAAACACTTTTTTGTCTCGGGCATTTCCGAAACGGCTGCTTTTCCCGGCGGCGGGAAGGATGACGGCAAATTTCGACATTTCAGGACTCCCGGTGTGGCTCGATGGATTTCGAATATCCTAACGACGATCGAGTGGCGAATCCAAACGGCAGACGGCTGCGAGGAAGATTTCATTCCGGTGAGAAAATATCTGTGGGGATCTGGAGAGTGAGGCGTCTCTTCTTTTGAGGAGCATCCGAGGATGTGGCCGGGGAATCTTCGTTTTTCGGTCGCGTCCCTGAGGAAGCACCGCTACCATGAGACACACAGGTCACGAGACACAGAACCGCCAGATACAACTTCAGGAGTGAGTAGAACTTCATGAGTGAAGAGCCGAGCGTTACTGATAACACCGAAACCGTTCAGAAAATCAACGAGGCTTATGCCAAAATCCGGGGGCAGATCAGCAAGGTCATCATCGGGCAGGATGAAGTTGTCGACCAGTTGTTGATCGCGTTGTTCTCGCGCGGTCACTGTCTGCTGGAGGGGGTGCCCGGTCTGGCGAAAACCCTGATGATCAGCACACTCGCTCGCACGCTCTCGATGTCATTTGCCCGGATTCAGTTTACACCTGACCTGATGCCGGCTGACATTACGGGAACCGACGTTCTGCAGGAAAACAAGGAAACGGGCGAACGCGTCTTCCGTTTTATTCAAGGACCACTGTTTCACAACGTCGTGCTCGCCGACGAAATCAACCGGACACCTCCCAAAACGCAGGCCGCGCTGCTCGAAGCGATGCAGGAAAGGCAAGTGACCGTCGGTCAAACCCGGCATATGCTTGACGAGCCATTTTTCGTGCTGGCAACGCAAAACCCCATCGAGCAGGAAGGAACCTATGCCCTTCCCGAAGCCCAACAAGATCGTTTCATGTTCAAGGTGACGGTCGATTATCCCAGCTTCGTCGAAGAACGGGCCATCGCGAAAGCGACCACCAGCACCATCAAGCACGAGATTGACGCGGTTCTCGACGGTAAAGAAATTCTCCTGCTGCAGGAACTCGTGCGTCAGGTGCCGGTCTCCGATCACGTCGTCGATTACGCATTGCTGCTGGTCCGACAAACCCGCGTCCAGGAAGAAGAAACGCCTGAGTTCATCAACGATTGGCTCAGTTGGGGCGCCGGCCCGCGGGCCGTGCAGATGTTACTACTGGGAGCGAAAACCCGAGCGTTGCTGAACGGGCGGATGCATGTTTCGACCGAGGATATCCAGGCGCTCGCCAAACCGGTCCTGCGACACCGGATCGTCGTCAACTTCTCGGCGGAAAGTGAAGGAATCGATAGTGACAAGGTCATCGAACGTCTCGTGGCGGAAACGCCCTCAAAGGAAGGTGAACTGAACCGTGACCCAAGATTACAGAAAATTTTTGCGGCCGGAGGAACTCAGCCGAATCTCACGACTTGAGATTCGCGCCCGCCAGGTGGTCGAAGGTTTTCTGTCGGGACTTCATCGGAGTCCGTACTACGGCCAATCGGTTGAGTTCGTTCAGCACCGGGAATATGTCTCGGGAGATGATATCCGTCGCGTCGACTGGAAAGTCTGGTCGAAGACCGACAAATATTACATCAAGCTCTACGAAGAAGACACCAATCTACGGACCACTCTGCTGGTCGACTTGAGCGAGTCGATGCTGTTCCAGTCGGGAGCGATGTCGAAATACGATTACGCCTGCACGATCGCGGCAGCGCTCTCGCATTTGTTGTTGAAACAGCAGGACTCCGTGGGACTCTATGCGTTCGACGACACATTGCGGAAACGGGTTCCCTCCAGCAGTCGACGCAATCAACTGCATGCGATTCTCCAGGCACTCAGCAACGAAAAACCTGCCGAAAAAACCGATCTCCATCAAATCCTGCGACAGGTCGCCGACGACCAATCGCAGAAAGGAATGATCGTCCTGATCTCCGATCTGTTCACCGATTTCGACAAACTGTGCAAAGGATTGACGCAGTTACGTTATCGCGGTCACGACGTCCTGGTGATGCATATCCTCGACGATCAGGAACTCGATTTTGAATACACCGGCACGACACGATTTGAAGGAATGGAAGAAGCGGGCGATTTGATTTGCGATCCCCGTGCCTTGCGCGAGGGATACCAGAAAGCGATGCAGGATTTTTTATTCGATTTACGACGCTTCTGTTCGAAGAATCTGGTCGATTATCAGGTGATTCGGACGAGCGAACATATGGACGCGGCTCTGCTGCACTATTTCAATCATCGAGTCGGGATGCGACAAGCGGTTCAAAAATAAACGACACCAGATTAGAGACGACTCCCCACTATGGGCGGATTTTTTTCAGGACTAACCAGCTTTCTCTCACCGTTCTTTATGAACCCGGCGGTGTTTCTCCCCGGCGCTGCGCTGATCTCCGCTCCGATTATCATCCACTTGCTGAATCGTCTGCGTTTTCGCAAAGTTCGTTTCGCCGCCATGGCTTTTTTGCTGCAATCGCAGAAACAGAACAAGCGACGGATTCTGTTCGAGCAGTTGTTACTGCTGTTGTTGCGGATTCTGATTGTGCTGCTGATCGCGTCCCTCATCGCGCGTCTGATGTTCAGTCCAAATCAACTGGCGTTGTTGCGCGGGGAAAAAAGCCATCAACTGGTCTTGCTCGACAATAGCGCGTCGATGCAGGACCGGTGGGGAGAGACGACAGCCTTCGACGAGGGCAAGAAAATTATTCTGAAACTCGTGGAAGAAGGATCCCAGCGTCCCGGAACGCAAAAACTGACCGTCATTTTGCTCTCCGAACCGGATCGCCCTTTCATCCTCGGCGAAGATATCAACGAACAGCTCTTGATCAAACTGGCCGAGGATCTGGAAACTCTCGAACCTTCGTCTCGCGCTTTGAATCTGATCGACGGCTTGCAGGCGTCGCTGGACCGCTTGAACGATCTGAAAGCCGTTTCCCGTACCGCGAATATTATCACCGACTTCCGCGAAAGTGATTGGAACACTCAACCGGCGCTCAAGGAAATGGTCAAGAGTTTCGAGGAAGCCGACATCGCCGTCAATCTGGTTCGATCGGTGACCGAACGTCATCAAAACCTTTCTCTGGTTGGTTTGAGTGGAGATTTACAGACCGCCGCCGTCAATGTCCCGTTGCGATTGACGGCACAGGTGAGAAATCATTCACAGACGAAAGCGGACGGCGTGCGGCTCACCGTCATCCAAGACGGTAAGAAACTGCCGGTTGCGGTTCCCGTAGCGGGGGTGGAAGCGGGCGAGACAGTCGCGAAATCGTTCGATGTGGTCTTCGCCACCCCGGGACGTCACCAACTCGAAGTGCTACTCGATTCCGACGCGCTCGATCAGGATAACTCACGGTTTCTCACACTCAACTTGAAAGCGACCAACCCGGTTCTCCTGATCGATGGCGATCAGGAGGCCAAAGCGGCGGCCGTTGTGGCGGATGCTCTGGCTGCGGATCCGACCCTCACAGGGATCGCTCCGCTCATTCAGAGTCCCGATTATTTGCGACGCAACTCGCTGGAGAATTTCCGCTGCATCTACCTGATTAATGTGGGAGCGTTGCCGGCGGATGCGATCGTGCCTCTGGAAAATTATGTCGCTTCCGGTGGAGGTCTGGCCTGGTTCGTGGGGGAATTGACCGATCCGCGATTCATTAATGACACGCTTATTCGAGAAGACGAAAACAGTCTGTTTCCCGTTCCTTTAGCGCCGACATGGAGCGACTTACCGCGGGCGAGCGAATTTTCTCCCGGTCCCGACTTGGAATTTACCGACCATCCGCTGTTTACGATTTTTCAGGGAGAAGAGAATCCTTTTGTCGCGGCGGTCCACGTCGATCGCTTCTTCCCCGTCGCGGAGGAAGTGACGGAAGCTGGCCTGCGAGAGGAAGGTCGGGTGCAAACGCTCGTCACGCTGAGGAACGACGCTCCGATTATGTTCGAACATTCATTCGGCCAGGGAAAAATCATCACCACGCTCACTTCCGCCGGTAATGCGTGGAACGATTGGTCGACGAATCCAAGTTTTGTTATTTTCCAGCTCGAATTGCAGAAGTATCTGGCCAAGCGCTACGAAAAACAGCACAGCGAGGAAGTCGGAACGCCGATTGAGCTGGCGGTCGATGCCGCGCGCTATTCACAGGAGCTCGAAATCATTTCTCCGAATGAGCAAACCGCGCAACTGCAAATGACCCGAGAAGAAGTGGATGCGGATGACGACAGCGAAGATTTTGTCTGGAAAGCAAACTTTACCGATACGAACGATGCCGGCGTCTACCGCGTGACGCTGTTTGATAACGACCAACTGCCCGAAGAACGTTGGATTGCCTATAATCCTCCTGTGACCGAGAGTAGTCTCAAACTCCTCTCCAAGGATGACCTCGAAGATCGAGTCGGCCAGAGCGATCAGATTGCGATTCAGTCCTACGACGATCTCAGTTGGTTGCAACAGGCAGACGCTCAACAGGAAGCGCGGATGTCGGTGTTGGCCGCATTGTTTCTGATTATGATGTTCGAACAGTTCCTGGCCTATCGACTCAGTTACCACACTCGAACTTCCGGAGCTTAGTGACCTTGATCTCTTTGACCGTCTTTCCAACTCTACTCGCGGCTGAAGCTGGCTCAGGCTCCCTCCAGAACTGGGAGTGGAGTACGCCGCGAAGTGGTCTGACGTGGTTGGGAATCGTGCTGTTTCTGGTGGCGTATCTGGGTTGGACCATCTGGTTGTACTGGCGGGATTCGCGCTCGTTTCATCCGCTCTGGCGAGTCTGGCTGCTGTTGCTGCGATTGGGAGTGCTCGCGGGTTTAATTGTGATTGCTTTCAATCCGCAACTGAGAACGACGAAAACCGCCTATCATCCCTCAAAAGTGGGTGTGTTGATTGATACGTCGCTCTCGATGCGATTTCCGGCGGAAGATTCGGAGAGCCCCTCCGAAGCCGATGAGTCTCGTCTCGAGGCCTCCCGGAAGCTTCTGTTCGATGACGGTTTGATCGCCAAACTGCGCGAGCAGCACGAAGTTTCGATCTTTACCTTCGACGAACAGTTACGAGGGCCGATTCACGTCTACCCGTCACAACATCCGTTGGCGTTACAGTACCAACAGTCCTCCCAGGAAGAAGAATCGAAACCTGAGACACTTTCGCTTCAGGAACAGTTGCTCCGGTCGGCGACAACTTCCGAGATGAACGAAACCGACGATTCAGATTCAAACGAACCCGCGAAAGTGCTGACTTGGGAAGAAGCCTTTCCTCCCACCGGAACCGAAACCCGAATCGCCGAGTCGGTCAACGCCGCACTCACGCAATTGGGGGGGCATCTCTCGGGGTTAGTGATTGCCACCGATGGAGCGTCGAATGCCGGATTGCAAGCCTCATCAGCGAACGCCGCCGCCAATCAACTGGATGCCCGGCTGGTGGCTGTGGGAGTTGGTTCCACGCGACAGCCGGTCAATCTGACGGTCGCTTCCGTGCAGGCTCCCTCGATGGTGAGAATCAGCGATCAACCGGGAGAGGTGAACGATCCGTTCGAGGTGGTCGCGCTGGTTCAGGGAACCGGCCTGGAAGGGAAAACGGCGAATGTCGAATTGTTGATGAAGCCGAAAGACGCTCCGAATATCGAACCGACATTGATCGAAAGCCGTCAGGTCAGCTTCGGACAGGACGAAGAACGAGTCGAATTGAAATTCAGTCGCGAACCGACAGAGGAAGGTCGCGAAGAATATATCGTGCAGGCTTCGCTGGCGGACGATGCGGGAGAAGTCAACACCGAAGACAATGAGGCTCGACGGACCGTCAACGTGACTCGCAAGCGGATGGAATTGCTGATTGTGGCGAGTGGTCCGATGCGGGATTACCGCTTTCTACGCAGCATGTTGGCGCGGCGGTCCGGGATCGAAATGGATGTCTGGTTGCAGACCGTGGATGCGTCGTTTGCGGCGGCCGTCGATCAGGATGCCCGCGAATTATTGACCGAGTTCCCTCAAACGGCGCAAGAACTTTCTCGCTATGATGTGATTGTCGCCTTCGATCCGAATTGGCGCGACCTGACGCCCGAGCAGGTGGAAATCCTGACCGAATGGGTGGCGACGCACGCGGGAGGCATGATCTACATCGCCGGAGACGTCTTTACCGGTGAATTAAGTACCCTGGCTCAAAGCGACGATCCCGAGCAGGTCCGAAATTACAAACCGGTCCTCGATATGCTTCCCGTTCATTTGGGACTGGGAGGATTTGATGTCGTTTCGACCGTCTCGTCGGATCAGGGATGGCCCATCGAATTTACCAAAGACGGCGAAGGGGCCGGCTTCCTGCAACTCGACGAAGATCCCGGGCAATCACAACTCGTCTGGAAAGAGTTCGAGGGGATTTATCGCTGTTATCCCACTGCGGGAGCCAAACCGGCAGCCACCGTTTATGCCTACTTCTCAGATCCCCGATTTACATCCCAGTACGGTCAACCCATCCTCGTCGCTTCGCAATTTTATGGAGCGGGACGAGTGATCTATCTGGGAAGCGCCGAACTGTGGCGGATTCGCGCGTTGTCCGACGAATATTTCGATCGCTTCTGGGTCCGCGCCATTCGAGAAGTCGCCCAGGGACGCATGAAACAGGGAAACCAGCGCCTGCTGTTGATGCCGGAACGTAAAACCTATTACCTCGGTCAGACCGTTCGAGTCCGCGCGCGGGTTTTCGATCGCCAACTCAAACCGCTGACGATTCCCGAAGTGACGATGCGGGTCTTCGAGCCGGATGGACGCGAAGTGATTCCGGCTCGTAAACTGGTCCGCGATCCGAATCGGGAAGGCGAATACGTGGGCGATTTTCGCGTTACCCGTCAGGGGAACTACCGGCTGGAACTGCTCGATCCCGAAGAGAACGAGGCGGTGGAATCGACCTCCGTCGAGATGGAGGAAATCGAAGTCACGGTGCCGAAGTTGGAGTCTGAGAATACCCAGCAAAACATCAAATATCTTCGCGATCTCGTGGCCGATACCGACGGCGATTACGTCACACCGCAAACCGCCCTCTCTACAGTTCCCGATCTTTTGCCGAACGTCGGGGAAGCCTTCCAGATCGACGTCAGTTCCCGCCCTTTGTGGGATAAGGCCTGGGTGATGTACCTGCTGATTGCGTTATTGACCCTCGAGTGGGCAACCCGAAAGCTGCTGAAACTGGCGTAAGCGGGGTTCCTCCCAGCGACGATCTGCTACAATGTTGGCATGGCCGCGTACGAATTTCCCTGCCCCGTTTGCTCTTTGACTCTCCGCGCCCGCGACCAGACGGTCGCCGGGCAGGTCATCAAGTGTGCAGATTGTCAGACGCCGTTGCTCGTGGAGCAGGATGGTGATGGTCAACTCTTCGCACGTCGGCAACAGACTCTCCCTCCTCTTAAAACCTCCAAACTGGGGAACGCATCGCCGGACTCCTCGCTCTCAACAAAGAAGTTCAGAACACCACGTTCCGGAAAACTGTGGGGGAGTCTTGCGGGAATCGGTGTGGTGTTGATTGGGGGATTCTTTCTGATGGGACGTTCGACGGATGAGTCGCCAGCCGACAATCGATCCGTCGATCAGAAACCAGAGGTGGCACAGGATCCTGCTACACCGGAATCATCTGACAAGGAATCAGTTAGTAACGAGTCGAATAACAAGCCCAACGCCGACACCCTTTATTCCGATCTCGACGAACGCATTCAATTGTTTCAGGAGACTTCCGGCGTCTATCCGAGTCCGGTCATTTCCGGCCCCGAGGATCGATCGGAACGTTTCAGTTGGATCGCCTCTCTCGAATCGGTCACCCATCCGACGCAACTTCAACCTCTCTGGGATCGTGCCTGGGACGATCCGCTGAACGAACATTTCGTCCGACGAGCCCTGCCCCATTGGCTCAATCCGGCGGTCTCGCCGAAAACTTCTCCCAATCGTTTTCCGGCGACTCACTTTGTGGGCATCGCCGGCATCGGGAAAGATGCCGCCAGCCTTCCCAGTTCCGATCCTCGAGCGGGGATGTTCGGTGACGGCAGAACGCTCTCCCCGGAAAACTTACCGGCGGGAGCCGCGAATGTCTGGATGCTTTCGGGGGTGCAGGAACAGATTGGTGCCTGGGCCGCGAACGGACAGGCAACCGTCAGACCCTGGACGGGAGGCCCCGTCATCGGCGGTCCTGACGGATTCGGTACGGGGCAAAAGGACGCCATGCCCATCCTGATGGCGGATGGCAGCGTGAGAGTTGCTTCCGCACAAACCGCTCCCGATGTTCTGGAACGACTGGCGACCATTCACGTCGATAACAACGATGAAGTGGTCGTGGCCAAACAGGATCCTACCCCGATCACAGATCCTCCTGAAGAACCACCGTCTCCCCAATTCGCCGGTCAGCGCGTTTTCCAATTCCCACCCTTACGAGCCCCCAAACCTCCCGAAGCGGAGTTGGAAGATTTGCTGGCCTTGCTGAAGAAAGATCTCGGCGTCAAACCGCAAGAACCCGAACCAGCCCAGAATGTCGAACTCCAATTGGCGCAGAAGTTACGAGTCTTCGATCTCCGCGAACCGCAACCATTGCAAGCCGTGCTGGAGGAACTCTCGGTGATGAGCGGTGTGCCGATTCTGATTTCGCGAGCCGATTTGGGAGACGCAGAATCGAAACTCGATCGACGGGTCACCTTATCCCTCATTGAAACAACCCTCAAGGATGTTCTGATTCGACTGTTGCAAGAGGCCGAGCTCGGGTACCGCATCGATTCAGGACGCATCAGAATTACTTCCGAACCGCTCACCGCTCCCGAATAAAAACGATTCTTCTCCTGGAAAAGTGTTAGGAAACGCGTGGAACTCGACGATCAGGTTTGCCTCTGTTTTCATGTCAGCAAACGAAAAATAGTCAACTACATTCGCATTCACAAACCGCGCGTTCCCTCGCAGATCAGTGAGTGCGCTTCGGCGGGAACCGGGTGTGGCTGGTGCATTCCGTTTCTGAAACGTTATTTCGAAGAACAGACCGGTCGCAATGCGGAGGTCACCGGCAGCGATTTGACCGCCGAGGAATACGCTCGTCAGCGAGCCAACTACATCAAAGAGGGCAAAGGAACTCCTCCCCCCGGTGCGACACCCCTCCCCGACGAGGAATAACAGTCGAGGTTATTCGCCTTCATCAATATTGATTTTTCGGGGTTCTCCGCGCGAAGCTTTCGGCAGGATCACTCTCAACACGCCGTGATTCAATTTTGCGCTGATCCGTTCGTGGTCCACTTCATCGCTCAGAATAAAGGAACGCAGAAAGTCCCCGACGCCGTACTCTTCGTGTTGGCCCATCAGCCCCTCGGGGACATAACGATTCACCCTTCCGAACAAGGTCAGCTTATTGTCCTGAACTTGCAGCTCGAGATTTTCCAGCGTGACGCCCGGCAAGTCGGCGACCAAGACGAGTCCTTCCTCCGATTCATAGATATCGATGGGAGGCGTGAACATCAAACGCTGCTCGGAAGAGTCGCCTGGTGAGGGGAGCGATTGCTCCGGATTGTTCTGCGGGACCAGTTCGTTGTTCATCTTATTCCCCTCCCTCCTGAATCGGGATTTGACGCGGAGTCACTTCCGGAGCTTTGGGAAGCGTGATTTTCAAAATGCCGTTCGTCAATTCCGCCTTCAGTCCCTCTTCCATCACACGATCGGGAAGATTGAGACTCCGCTGCCATTGGCCGCGGTAACGCTCGGACCTCCGGTAGCTACTATCGGGAACGTCATCCGCAGTCCGATTCCCTTTCAAAGTCAAGATTCCCTGAGCGATGGAGAGATCGAGATCGGATTTCTTCATCCCGGGAAGTTCCGACGTCAGCAAATAATGGTCGTCATACTCATAGAGATTCACCGCCGGGAATGTTCGGCCCAGCCGAACCCCCTGGAGAGTGAAATCCATCGATCCCATCAGCCGGTCGACTTCGCGTTCCAAATCGCGAAACGCATCCCAGGCATTTCCCCAACGAAAGACGGGCATGAAACTCTTCTCCTGACCAGAAATTTGGACATCTTATAAAATGGCAAACCCTGTACCAGAGACGTCGGGAAACTGGAGACGAAGTATTTCCATTGCAGTAAGTCATTGAAGTCAAACCGGATAGAACAAATCATGCAGAATGCGATGATCGACTGAAAAAGAAACGAGGTGCCATTCTGACAGTGAAAATCCGCACGGATTCTGGCGGGGAAAGAGTTTCGTCGATGTTGCCGACCAGAATGAATCGTTATGATGCCTCTCCGCACTCACTTCAAGTTAATGTGGTCAATCATGGAACTCTCCGCTCGACACGCCGTCTATGTTGGCAGTTTCGATCCGCTGACTCTCGGGCACGAAGACATTATTCGACGCGGTGCATTGCTGTTCGACAAGTTGACCGTCGGCATTGGTATCAATCCCGACAAGAAACCTCTCTTCACGCCGGAGGAACGGGTGAAGCTGTGTCGTGAGATTCTTGCTCCTCTCTCGAACGTGGAAGTCTGTTCGTTTGAAGGTCTGGCGGTCGATTTCGTGAAGTCCTGCGGAGCTCAGGTGATGCTGCGCGGGGTGAGAACGTTGACTGACATCGAGTCCGAATTCACGATGTCACTGGCCAATCGCACGTTGGCTCCCGACATCGAAACCGTGTTTTTGATGTCGAGCGATCAATACACCCATATTTCGAGCTCGCTGATCAAACAGATCGCGCAAATGGCCAAAGAGAATTCAGCGGAAAAATTAAAAGAATTTGTGCCGGTGCAAATCATCCCCCACCTGATCGAAAAATTCACGGCTTGAATTCAGGAGCGAGCAGATTGATTGAGCAGCGAGATCAACCGGTCGGCTTCGTCGATGTACTGAGAGAGAACGTCCAGAACCTGCCAGCGATCTTCCGGTTTGATGTACAGTTTCTCGATCCCTTTCCGCCGGTTGCGGATGAGCAACCACTCGGGCTCTCTCAACGATTCCCAATCGCCCGCACGACACGTCAGATGAGTGTGCAGTTCCTCGACGTCTCCGCGGACGAGCGACCACAGGCTCCGCCCATCAGGGAAATCCGAGCTCATGCCGAACCAATCCAGCAAAGACGCGGGGAGATCGGCGGGAGAAGTAAGCGCGCCGTGACGTTCTCCCAGGTCCTGATTTCCGTGAACCAGAAGTAACGGAAGATGAGCAGTCTCTTCCTGGATCGGTCCTGAGTGTTGATGTCGGTCGAGTTGTTGAGTGACGGCGGATTCCCAGAGCGGTAAGCCGCGATCCGAAGTGAGAAAGAATACCGATCGTCCAGCGTCGATTTCCGGTTCCAGGCGATCGAAAAACTTGCCGAGTTCGTGGTCCCATTCCGACAATCGAGCTGCTGCCAGAACGTTGAGCGTTTTGATATGGAGACTTTCCGGCTCCGCGTTTTCTGTAGAGATGAGGGAAAGTGTCTCTTCGATCAATTCAAATGCGGCGGTCCGCTCGTCTTCCGAGATCGCATTTTCTTCGACGTCTTCAGTCTCCTCCTCGTCCTCGGCGGTCGGCGAGGGTTCTGTCTCAGGCTCCGAGAGTTGAGGGAGTTCGTTCAAATACAATTCGAGAAACGTCATCTCGGGAATCGGGATGCTCGGCATTTCACGCGAGTAAATCCACACGATCGCCTTTGCTCCTCGACCCCGAATCTCTGAGAGGATCGACTCTGCAGTTGAGAAAAGTTGCGATAGAGACTCGCCGACGGAATCGGAACTCGACTCCAGATAAGTGGTGTCCCAGCCGTCGGGAGCGATCTCCCACTCCGCGGGAGGAGAGTCGCTGATGAGGTGACATTCAATTCCAGCGGACGCACTCTGTTCGGCAAGAGACGGTCCCGCGTTCGACTCATTTTCTGCTGAGTACGTGGTCATGCCGTCCCACCAGGCGTGTCGTAGACGGTCTTCGCCGAGATCGTCGGCAAAATGCTGGTCGAAAAGAACGCCTCGCGACGCCATCCGGTCGAAATGGGGAGTCTGTCCCAGTTCGCTGCCGTAGGCGCTGAACAGTTTCAATGGTAATTGTTGAAACGAGACCACCACGGCAATTCGCGGATCGTTTGGTTCGGTATCCATGCGGAAATTTCGTGCGGAATTGAGAAAGTGTTCCCATCTCATCCGGAAATGTACGTAACGTCAAGAGAGACCGTTTCTTCGGGCATCGGGATCGCGTAAACTTGAAGAGCCGCGATAATTTTCGAGAAACCGGAATTCCATGTCTTTTGATGTCCTCAATCCCTGGATGCTGGCTGGCTTGGCGGGAATCGCCCTGCCCGTTCTCGCCCATCTGTTGAGTAAGAAGAAATACGATGTCGTCCAGTGGGGGGCCATGCAGTTTCTGGAACTGGGACGCGAAACCCGTCGTCGCGTTCGTCTGGAAGAGTTTCTCTTATTACTGATCCGGATTCTGTTGATATGTTTGATTGTGTTCCTGTTCGCGCGTCCCTGGGCGTCGGGCGGTTTGTTCAAGAACCTGGTTTCCGCGCAACCCCGCGATGTCGTCATTATCGTCGATGGATCGTTCAGTATGGGCTGGCAGGACGGCATGGAGACACCTCACCAAAAGGCAATCAACTGGGCTCGTGAATTTCTGAACGACCTGGGAGCGGGGGACACCGTGGCGTTGATCGATGCTCGCGATCAGGCCCGGATAGTGATCGAGAAACCGACGCGCGATATCGAATGGGTCCGTGAGGAACTTCGCAACCTGCCGGCTCCCTCCGGCTCTTCGAATCTGGCGGAAGCCGCGACTCGCGCGGTGCAGATCCTGAGTCAAACTACCCATCTCGAACGGGAAATTCTGATTCTCACAGATGGACAGAGCCGACCGTGGTCGGTCGATGATCCGAATCGCTGGTTGCGATTCGACGACCTCTTGCAGCAACCGGTCGTCAGGCCGCGTCTCTGGTGCGTCGATGTGACCCGTGAAGAATCGGACGAACGAGTCAATCTGACGGTCGGTCCCATCCAGCTATCCCGTGAATTGACGGTAACCGACTTCCCGGTGCGGATATCGACCACGGTCGGGTATTCGGGAGGAGACGAACCGATCATGAAACGGATCGATTTGCAGATCAACGGGGAAACCGTGCCCGGACGCTCCGTCTCCGTTCAATTGCAACCGGACGGGGAAACGACCGTCGAATTCGAACATCGCTTCGCGTCCGTTGGTTCCTATGTGATCGGCGTCGCGGTCGATGGGGATGCCTTGCCGGGGGATAACGAATCGTTGGCGGCGATTGAAGTGAATCAGGCTCTGCCGGTGTTGCTGGTGGACGGCGATCGGCATCTCGACCCGACACGAAACGAAACATTTTTCGCACAAATTGCCTTCAGCCCCGCCACGAAATCTCGCGACTGGATTCGGGCGGAGACCGTAAGTGCCGATGATTGGAAAACCGAGAATCTGGATCGATATCGAACGATCGTTCTGGCAAATGTCTCAAAACTTCCGCGCGAGGTGATCCGTCCTCTCAGAAGTCACGTCGCCAACGGCGGTGGTTTGTTCATCGCGCTTGGCGATCAATGCGACCCCACCTTCTATAATGAAACGCTCTTCGAGCAGGGTTTGATCCCTGCTTTGCTCCGTAAACAGAGTCAGCCTCCGGAACCCGATCAGCCGACATCCGCGGTCACGATTGCCCCCGAGACGCTCGAACTTCCCTGGCTGAAACGTTTCCAGAATACGGAGTCCTCATTACGGGATGTCCGCTTCGATCGTTGGTGGTCGATCGACGCGCTGTCGCCCATCGCCACGGATGAGGACAGCGAGCATCTCAGCGAACCGGTTACAGCCGCTCGATTCTCCACGGGAGAACCGTTGCTCGTGACAGCCGAGTTGGGGCGAGGCCGCGTGCTGGTGATGTCCGCTCCCCTCGACGCCGACTGGAGCACATTACCTGCAAAACCCGATTATGTGGCGTTTCTGCATGAAGCCATTTTCTATCTGGCATCCGCCGGTGTGGAACGTAACCTGCTTCCCGGTCTCCCTTTCGTCATGCCGGTGGAGCCCGATTTTCCCGCGGATGAATACGCCGTCTTCGATCCATCGGGAACGCCTCACGACATCAAAGTGGTCGGCAGCAGCGAACGAGCATCAATTCGGTTCGCCGAGACGCAACTCCCCGGTCGTTACTCTCTCGAAAAGACGCCCCGGAACTCCGATCTCTCATCGCAACAATTTTTTGTGGTCGATTACGATCGCGGGGAATCAGACCTCACCCCACTAACCGAAGCCGATCGAACCTTTCTGACCGATCGGGACCGAATGCAGTTTGTGGTGACGCAGAACGAACTGAGAGAGCAATTATTGACCGATACCTCGCGTGCCGAGTTGTGGCGGTGGATCGTTTTTCTGTTTCTCGGGTTTCTGGTGTTTGAACTCTGGATGACAAAACGACTGGTTCAGGGAGGACACGCCACCGATGAGATTCTGGATCAGCAAATGGCTCGGGCGGAAGAGTTCGAAGCGGATTCACCTCCCGATCCGGCGGCGTCATCCCAACCAGTTGCCGAAGGCCGGTTTCCCGAGGAGTCTTCGGAGGAGACCATTCTTCGCTCGTGAGACGCGATGAAGTATTCATCATGGAACAGCATTTTTCATTTCAGGGACTGTATCAAACCGGCTGGTTCGCCGCGTCGCTGGTGGCGCTGGTCGTGTCTGGAGTCTGCATCTGGATGCTCTATCGTTACGAGCGCCATCTGGTCGACAAATCGGTAGGAACCGCGCTTGTCACGCTAAGGCTGTCTGTCTTAGCGCTGATCCTGTTCGTTGTCCTTCAGCCAGTAATGAGTTGGAGTCTGACCGAAAAACAACAGGGGCGGATCGCGGTTGCGATTGATCTTTCCGAAAGTATGCAGACCCGCGACGAACATGCGTCGTTGGCCGAAGATCTGCGTTGGGCGTATTCGCTGGGGATGATCGGAGGAGGCAGCACTGAAGATCAGGTCAAACGCTGGATCGTCGAAGCTGAAGCGGGCGAAGAACCGATGTGGGTGACTCCCGGAGAAGAACCGAACGAACAGAAGCGAATCCAACTGGCCGATTCCCGCCGGGAGAATATCGAGCAAATCCGCGAATCGCTGCACGAACTGAGCCGCGCGGAGTTGGCGGGTCGTTTGCTGACGTCGGCATCGTCGCCGTTGCTGGAAGAACTTTCGAAAGTCACCTCGATCGATTTGGAACTGTTCGCCGGTAAGGCGGAAGGTGTTGCCGAAGAATTACTGGGAGAGTCTCTCGAGAAACCGCCGTATCTCATCGATCCTCAATCGTCGAACTTGAGCGCCGCACTGGAACATGCCTCCGCGGATCTAGAGAGTGCGCCGCTGTCGGGTGTCATTCTGCTGACCGATGGTCGCGATAATTCGAACTTTGACCCTCTGAATCAGTCGATTCGATTCAGCCTCACGGGCATTCCCATTTATCCGGTGATGATCGGCTCGGAAAACAAACCGAAGGACCTCTCCATCGCCTCGGTCGAATATCCTCAAACCGCCTTCAAGGACGATAAAGTAGTACTCTCCGCAACCATCAACACCTCCGGTTTTGATGGTTCAGAAGTCGATGTCGAACTGCGTGCCGACGACGCGGAACCGGTTGTCAAAACCATTCGAGCCGACGGTGATATGACGCAGGTTGATTTCGATCTGGATTCCTCCGCCATCGGACGCACGGAGTACCGTCTGTTTGTCCCGGTTCAGAATGATGAAACGCGCGATGATAACAACGAAAAAAGCTTCGCGATGGCCGTCGTCGATGATATGGTTCACGTTCTGCTGCTGGAAGGTGAGGCGCGTTGGGAGTTCCGTTTCATCGATAATGCCTTTACCCGCGACGAACGAATCGACATTGAGAAGGTCGTCTACGAACAACCGTATCTCGGCGTTCTCGAAGAAACCTTCTTCAAGAAAGAATTAACGCTGCCGGACGACGTAACCGACCTGGCCGACTCTCCGTTTGTCGATAAGGACATCGTGATTCTCGGTGATGTGGGACCGGAATATCTGCAGCCGGGATTTTTTGAACTGTTGGATCAATTTGTCGCGGAGGCGGGAGGGACGCTGGTCATCACCGCCGGCAAAAAATCGATGCCTCGTGCGTATCAGAATGAAACACTCTCGCGTCTCTTACCGATACTGGATCCACAACCGGTCAACGTCTCCGGCTCCCAAGGGATCGGCTCTCCGCGCGAGCGAGGATTTCATCTGCAGTTGACTCCCGAGGGAGAGGCGGAGCCGTTCTTACAATTCGACGCCGACCGCGTCAGGAATCGTGAAATCTGGAAATCGCTCCCAGGCTTCGAGTGGGGACTGTTCGGCGAACCGCGTCCCGGCTCGACGGTCCTCGCGACGACTCTCCCAGGAGAGGAAATTCCGGCGCTCGAAGCTCTGGATCGCTCAGCCGTGATTGTTCATCAATACTACGGCTTCGGCCAGGTGATGTGGATCGGAGTCGATTCCACGTGGCGCTGGCGTCACCGGGCGGGCGACAAATACCATCATCGTTTCTGGGGCCAACTGGGACGTTGGGCCGCCCGCAATCGGTCCTCCGCCGGGAATGATTTCGTCCGTTTCGGCCCCGCGCGCACCGATATCCCGCAAGGCGAAGATGCCGTCATCAAGGCCCGCTTCGTCCAACAATATCTCAAACAATACCCCGACCTGAAAGCGTCCACAGAAGTCTATCGTCTCGACGAAAACGATGTGCGCGAGTTGTTTACGACAATCGAACTCAATGTGAATCCTGCCCGCCCTTTGTCTTATGAAGGACGAGCGGTCGGCTTGCCGGCGGGACGATATCGTCTGAAGTTGCTCATCGAAGGGGCCGACCCGCAAGCGGGAGATCTCGAAGCCCCGCTCTACGTCCAGGAACAACCGACCCCCGAACTGAGCGACTTGAGCTCCAATCGAGAATTGCTCGTCCAGATGGCCAACCTCAGCGACGGCCAATTCTTCATGCCGGACGAAATGTCGGAATTGCTGTCCGTGGTAAAAGATCCTCTGGCCGACCGAGTGATCCGTGAGGAAGTGGAACTCTGGGACCGGTGGTGGCTGATGCTGTTGGTCTTCGCGCTTTTGACTGTCGAATGGGTGACCCGCAAACTCAACGGCCTACCGTAGTGGTACCCTGCACCATATTTCCCGAAACTTTAGAGAAGATCAGGAAGACTTCCATAAGGTAGTCCTCGTCAAGTCCGGGTTGGGGGCGATCTGTTCAACAACAACCCATGTGAAAGAAAGCTTCAAGGCGTTTCACTCTCACTTCTTCCGCCCGAGGTCGCGGGTGAATGCTTCGTAAGCGTCTCGGTATTCGATCGGGACGGGGAGATCGCGACCGCTAAAACTGCGGGTCGCTTTGCCGGGACGGGAGTCGTTGGTGCGAGCCGCTTCTTTTTTCGGCCTGAAGTTCATGTTTTTGAGCATCTCTTCAAACTGTCGTTGGCGGACCGCTTCTTCCGACGTTAACTCGTCCCGGTTCTGGGAGAGCTGCTGACGCATGCGATCGACGAACGACTTCATCTCCCCCTCGGTCCAGCCGAGTTCTTTCAGTAAATCCTCGCTCACTTCACCCCGTTCGAGCTGTTGTTCGAGACGTTTCAGGACCAGGTCGGCGGCCTCTTTGGCGTGTTCGAGATTCTGCTCTTCCGCAGACGAGGAAGCAGAACCTTCTCCAGGGCCCGGTGCATTCCCTTCCTGTCCCGCACCGCCACCTCCCGAGGTGCCGGGAGCCTGACCGGTTCCCGTGCCGGAACCTTCCCCGAGTTCTCCTGTCGATGGTTTGTCTCCCTTGCCGCTGCCACCTTCTGCGGAGCCTTCGCCTTCTCCTTCTCCGCCAGAGGATTCCTTGCCGCCGGCTTTCCCTTCGCCCGATTCCTTCTGGCTCGATTTCGGATCGCCGGGCTCGCCTCCCTTACTTTCTTTGCCTCCTTCGCCCTCGGCGGAATCTCCGGGATTGTCGGTTGTCTCGCCGTTCCCCGGTTCGCTTCCTCCCTGTTTGCCATCGGAAGTTTGCTGCGAGCTGCCCGTCTCCCCGGAATCAGGTTTCTTCGAGCGTTGCCCTTTCGGATCTCCTTCCGCGGGTTCGGGACGATCGGGACCTTCCGGCTGTGTTTTCGGGCCGGGACTGTTGGGGTCGCCTTTCTCCTCGCCGGCGTTGGAAGGATTCTTCGGCGGTTGGTCGGTCTGTTCCTGGGGCGCATCAGGGTCGCGGGGATCGCTCGACGGCGTTGTTTTTGGCTGTGTGCCTTCCTTCCGATCGATATTGTTGGGATCGCTGGCTTTCGTCGCGTCTTTCGGATCCGTCTTTTCGTCGGGAGTGCCTGTTCCTTTGGTGTCGGGATCGCCAGGCCGTTTCTGATCAGCCGGACCGTCGCTCGGTTCACCCGGCTCGCCTTCGTTACTGTTCTCACTGTTATTGTCGGAGTTGTTTTGAGCGTCCGAATTCTGATCGTCCTGTTTCTGGGTGCCGTTCCCGGTTCCCTGCTGGGAGGGATCATCGGATGCCTCGTTGGTGGGGGATTCGTTCCCGGTTCCCTCGGCATTGTTGTTCTGTTGGTCGGCGTTTTCGTTGTCGCCGGGGGCCTGATTGCTGTTTTCTTGCTGTTCCTCGATGATTTTTTCCAGCACCTCAGCATCATCGATACCGTCATTTTTCAGAGCGTTCGGTTCGCCCCCTTCTTCTCCGGCCTCTTCACCGACTTCGGGTTTCTCGGACTCTTCGCCCATGCCGTCGTCGGTCGGTTGGGGTTTGTCGTCCGCGTTCTCATTGTCGGCGTCGGGTTGTTCGCCCGTTTGTTTTTCGTTCTCGCCCGAATTTTCGTTCATCCGCTCTTTGTCGCTCGCGCCTTCGTTTTCTCCCTCTTGTGACTTTTCGCGATCCGAGCCACCGGCGTCTTCTTCGGAATTCTCGTCCCCTTCTTCCCCCGATTCCTCGGACTCGGAAGCCCCTCCCTGTTCTCCGTTTTCTTCGGCGGCGGCCTGTTGCTCATCCTCGAGTCGCGGTTCCTGTTCGGCTTCGTCCTGCTGAAGCTGTTGCTCAACTTCTTCCGGTTCCACGGGAGTGGTGATGGTTAATTTGAGCGGTTGCGAGGTGCGTCGATTACCGAACGGCTGCTTGTTGTCGCGCGCCTCCAAAGCGAACGTCACGACATCTCCCGGCTTCAGGCCAAGCGGTTTTAACTCCCAACGATAACGATCGGCGACCGCTTTTTGTTCGCCGTCAAAGAGTTGGTAACTCTGCAGTTCTTCACCCCCTTTTTCGACTCGTAAGGTAATGTAGCGGAGCTGGAAGTCGGGATCGCGGGCTTTGTAGACCAGCGGGACCACAGCGTTCGCCGCGCGTTCGATGTCGCCGGTTGGATCGACAAAACCGACTTCGGGGGCTTCATCCGGACGGATCGTGATCGGATAGGTGGGGGGATCGTCTTCGCTCAAGCCTTCTTCCGACTTGCAGACGATGCGATATTCTCGGGTGTAGGTGCCGTCTTCGCGAAACTGCAATTTCCACGCCCCCCGCAAGCGATTGCCGTCGATGACCGTCAGCGGAACTTCCTCGTAACCGGCAGCCGTCTGGTTAGGATCGACGAACTGGACCACGGCTGTTTTCACAGGGACATTGTTGCCGATCCGAGCCTCCAGAACGACTTCCGTCCCTTCCCAGGCATCGATGGCTCCGATCACCTGCGAGCGAGGTTCGAAATCCATGTACTCGGGATAGCGGTATTCGATTCGATCGATGACGGCCGTAGGAACTTTTTCGACGTCGATGGTAAACGTCTCGGAACGCGCATCCCCGGCGGTAATGTAATAAGTCGTTCGCTGACCGATTCCGTCTCCATTTTCGCCGGCAAAGAGCAGCAGATACTCGCCTTCCTTCTCTTCATTTGCCTGCATTTCGAGTTGCTCGTCGACGAATGATTGATCCTCCGTCGTGTAATGGAACAGAACCTGCTCCGGCTTCTTGTCACGTACGATCACCGAGACCGGCAGCGACCGTCGGGCGAGTACCGACGCATCGCCGGGAGTCACTTCGACGATGCGTGTCTGCGTGGCGACCGGGATATTCGCGACGGTGAGCGGTCTTAAAAATGAAATCGGCTTCGGACTGAACAAGGCATACAGGCAGAACAGCACCACCACGGCCAGCAGCACGTAGCAAATTCGCAGCAATTGCCGTCGGTCGATCACATGTTCCATATCGACTCTGGAGAGTTCGACAGCAGATCGCTTTTCCATCGCCTGTTGAATTCCGGGATGGGGTTTTCTCCCCGCCGCTTCCAGATCGATCAGATTGAGCAGATTACTTCTCAGACCAGGAACATGTTCCTCAATCATCCGTGCGGCGAAGAGAAGATGCACTTTCCGCCACCATGGGAGGACAATTTTCCAGACCGTCCAACCGAGGCTGACGACCACCAGCAACGTCAGCAGAACAGCTCGCGTTCCACGACTGAATCCCCCCTCGATGACCCAATGATCGAAGAGCGTGAATACAAACAGATAGGCGAGCGTGAGGGCGGCGATTCCAGCGAGCGTGGTGAGGACGTCATTCCACTTGATCTCTCCGCGCGTCTTCTCCAATTGGTAGTCGACGAACTCATCGTAATCGACGTATTTGGAAGAGGGTTGAGAAGGAGTTGTGGAGGACATCAAATCACCGGTTATTGAACATTCAAAAGTGTGTTTCCATTATATCGACACAGACGCGACGCGCGGGCCAAGAGTTCCGTGGAGGCCGTTAAACCAAACCACTCTTCTTCCGCAAAAACCACTCGGACGAGATTACCACCACGAACAGCAGCATGACGTAACTATTGTCCCACAAGGAGGTTCGACGAATCTCAGTCAGCTCTAGGCTCGGCAGACGCTCTTCCTGTAGCTGCTGGAGATAATCGTCGAGATCCTCCGGAAGAATCATCGATCCGCCGCTCAATTTCGCAATTTCTTCCAGAAGTTGATAATCGGCAGCCGGATTATCGAGTTCGGGATCCCCCGCATCGATCAGAAAACGGGTCCAGGCGGTCGGCCCGACCGGTTGACCATCGACGGTCGCATCGACCTTCACCCAGTAATCTCCCGGCTGCTCGGTCTCATTGATTTCGACGGTCCGTTCGCCACCCGTTCCCTGCAACGGAGGAGAAAGTTCCTGACCGTCGGGAGTGAGGACCGAAACTTTGAAGACGGCATTGTCGAGCGGCTCTCCCTGTTCGTTGCGGGCTCCGAAGGTGACGGGGACTCGCTGGCCCTGTCGAAAGTTTCTTGGTTCGACGCGAGCCCAGACAGAGGAATCGCCGTCGTATTCTTTCCGCGCCAGCCACAGAATCACCTGCTGCCAGAAGCGGGTATGTTCTTTCTCAAAACCGTTCAGATGCCACAGCCAGGTCGTGTCACCGGCGAATGCCAGTACGCGTCCACGACCGAACTCGCTCGCAAACAGCAACGGCGCGCCGTCTTCGCTTTCCGCCAGAACTTCCACCAGGGCATGCCGGCGTTGCAGTTTGTTGGCCTTTTGCAACGGCGGTAATTTGGTCCAAATGTCGTTCGGATTCGTCGCGTTATCAAGACGCATCAGATAGTGCGTCCGTCCGCGAGCAGTCGGCAGCATTTGCAAATCACGGAAGTAATGCAGATCGGGCGAGACACGACCGTCCGATCGCTCCGATGGTTTGACCTGCACCGGCAACAATTCTTCCAAAGGCGTCCCCGCATAGCCTCCCGGTCCAAAACTTCGTAAGCCCCCCAGCATGATGAAGCCGGCTCCGTCTTCGGAAACTCGTTTCGAGAGCGACTCCATCTGCTGTTGAGTCAACAATTCGGCGGGAATATCTCCAATCATATAGACGTCGAATCGGTCCGGCTCGAACCATTCATCGGGGAGACGGTTTTTGGATTTGAGGGCTCCGAGGTACATCAGGTTCGATTCGATCTGAATCTGTTCGGTTCCGCCGACTTTGAGAATGTATTTGGCTTCGGGGGGAATTGAGTGCAGATAGGCGACCCGAATGCCTCCCTTCTGGACGGTGATAATCGTTTCGCGGAAGTTGTTGACGGTTTTGACTTCCTTGTTGAGCGGTTCCGCTTCGACGCGGATTTTGAACTCTCCCGTCATCTGCGGTGTGAAGCTGAGATCGACCGTCTGGACCTCGTTGGACGTCTTCACGGTCACTTCCTTCACCGGACGGTCGTCGCCAGAGATCGGAGCCAGGCTCATCGTGCCGACCGTTCCGGGTGACTGGAACTGGCGCTCTTCGACCATCAGCTTCACGCGAACTTTCCGCCCCGCGGCTCCCATCGCTCGCAAGCGAACCGCCACGGGAATGGTCGTGTTCTCAAAAGCGATCGGATCGACGAACATTTCTTCGACCACCAGATCGAGTGCGTTTTCACTTTGCCCGGTGCCGCCGAACGGAACGGGATGAATGGGAATGCGTTGCTCTCCATACCGTAAAGCGACGATTCTGGGGTCGGTGTTGAGAGGGGCGAACGCCCGTTGCGCCCCGTCGGTCATCATTAACACGCCGACCACACGTTCGCGGGTCGCCTGCTGTAACAGTTCTTCGAGACTCGCACCGACAGCCGTCTGCTCGCCGTCGGCCAGTAGTTCCAGTTGTTCGCGCGGGTTCAGTGTTTCATCAAAGTCAAAGCGTTGGATCGTCACCTTTTCGGAGAGTTCTTTCAGGGTCTCGTCGTTCTCCGCGAGCGTGTTCAGCAAAGCTTGACGTCGGGAAATCGATCCGGGACCGTCGGGCGTTTCCATACTGCGCGACGAATCGCCGACGATCATCAACACCATCCCCTCGGTTTCGCTTGAGGTAAATTCAAATGACGGTCGCAGAAAGAGAAACAGCAGAATCAACAGCGCGACTACCCGCAATCCAAGTAACATTTTTCCGCGTAGCGGCGAGAGCCGCGTCAATTTCGACCGGTAACTCCACCAGATCACGAAACCGAGCGCAGCCGCAATCAGCAGCGTCAACGGCCAGGTCGTGATGGGAGAGAACACCAGTTTCATCGCGGTCGCGAAACTCCTTTCAGGCGGCTTGTTTGAGGGCGGAAGAGGGAGACGCCGCGGATGTCAAATCGTCGTCGTAAAAGCGATTGGCGATCACCTGTTCCAGCGCGAATAGAATCGTCGCCAGCAGGATCAGCAACGGCACCATCTCCTGTCCCAAGCGACGACTGCGAACGACCGGTTCCAGTTCTTCCAGCGATCGCGCGACGCCGAACCGACCTTCCCCGAACAGATCGATCAGCTCCCCTGAAGTGAGTCGGGCGAGATTCGACTCCGCCTCGGGAAGATTGGCGGAAAAGGCCACGCGATATCCATTCGGTTTGGAACGGACGTCGTAATGCCCGGCCTGTTCGAGACGCCCGAGCGATAACTGTTCGGCGCCCGGTTCGAGATCCCCGCCCGTCTGCTGAAGGCCCGGCGTCCGGAACAGATACTGGCTGAAGTCGCGATCTTGCGGCAACGGGACAACGACCGATTCCCCAACCTGAAAGTTATACGTGAGCATGTCGCGCGGACGGAGTGCTTGCAGCATTAAATCAGAAAGGATGAAAAACGCCGGTCCGGAGAAAAACAAATCGTTCCAGTCTCCCGGCTCGATGGAGGTCGTCAGCATCAGCACCCGTCCGCGACCGAGCGAACGTTCCAGCAGCGCCGGGGAGTGATCGGAATTCGTAAAAGGGACGATCACGCGGGCATCGTCGGCGACATCCACTTTCCAGCGCCACCTGACTTCCGCTCCCACCAGGCCGTCCGGGACCAATAATCCCTCCGCCTTCGCGACTAGCGGATGATCGTTGTTGCCGAAATCGAGGAACTCGGGAGGGGTGAACTTCAAAAACGCAGCCGGCAATCCGGGTAACACGTTCTTCGCGGCCACCGACTGACGATAGCTGAGCGGGTCGAGCGTTTTATACCCTAACGAGACAAACAGGCCGCCTCCCGCAGAGACAAACTTCTCCAGCCGAGCCCATGAAGCCTCCGAGACTTTCTCGGCACTCAGCAGGCAGACGATATCAAAATTCGGTAATTCGAGACGCTCCAACGCGGCGGGAGGTTGTTTGGATACTTGATATCGCAGTTTTTCCAGCATTGTGGAGAACAGCTCACGCCGGTCGCGATCCTGCGATACGACCAGCACGCGCGAAGCGTCGGTCACTTTCGCGGTAAATGCGCGTTGATTATCAAACAGCATGGGATCCGAAGAGACGAGACGCAGTTCCCCTTCGAGATATCCCGGTCGCTGTGCCTTCAGCGGAAACTCGACGATCGCTCCTCCCTCTTCCGAAAGAGAGACATCCTGTCGTCCCTGTTTGGTCATTTCGCCCGAGCCGTAACGCGTGAACAATTCGACGGTCTGGGTATCGTTGTTGATTTCTGAGGAGAAAAGTTCGGCGCGGATCACGAGCGTGGAATCATTCGAGGCCGTTTCCGCAGACAACTGCGGATGTGAGAGGGTGATATTCCGCGAACTGATCGCACTCACATCGACCAGATAAACGGCCAGCCACGGATTCTCCTCCATCAGGTTGCTTAACGCGACCGAAGACGACATCCGCCACTGATGGACGGCCAGATCGGTGAAGATATAAATCTCACGTAGGTAGCGGTCGTTGCCGGCACTGTCCGCCGTCGCTCCCATCTCTTCCAGAATCCGTTCCCGATCGCGGACCTGCAAATCGATCGCCGCCTGCACGCGGCGGTCGAGCGTATCCGACATCTGGATGATTTTCAGTTGATCGATACGGTCGCGTGCTGCGGTCGAGTCACTCAGAAAGACGGCGGGATCGGTCGAGCCGTTATGCGTGACCGAAAGCTGACTTCCGGTCGGAAGTCGCGAGAGGAGTTGTTGAGCCAGTTCCTGAGCCGACTCGAGCCGGGTGAGATTCTGTTCTCGATATTCCATACTGGGCGAGACATCGAACAGCAGCACCGCCGAGACCGGAAAGTTTTCCTGAATCGGCGATTGCGGATCTTTCCACTGCGCGACAATCCGCGAGCCGTACGGCCAAAGGAACAGCAGCAGAAACAACACAAACGCCACGGCCCCCAGCAGGCTCCGTAAAGTCGTCTGTCGGGAACGGAATTCGGACGTCGAAAGAGATCGGTTTTTCCAGACGTGACTGAACCAGCGTTCGACGGCAATCGCCGCGACGACAATCATCGCCAGACGAAAATAGTCTCCCCCCGTCAGTCCATAATCGGCAGCCGGTAATGTAGGCCGCGCCAACGCCAGCACAATCACAGCAATCAACAGGATTCTCAACAGCAATAACCAGAGATGCTTGAGCTTCATCCGCCGCGTGTTCGACTTCTTGGAGAGCATCAACAGTCGCAGCGCGGGGAAAGGGAGCTTCTTTGGTTTATTGCGCAACAGGAGATGCAGAATGACCGGAATCGCGGTCAAACCGAGGCCGAACAGAATGGCGGCGTTGAGAAACGTCATGTCAGCATCCGTCCCGTGTTACTCCTTACGTGGATTCATTTTAGAGAGAATCGACCGCGAGAGCATCCCCAGTGTGGGGAAACCTGCGTGAATACGGGCAGAGGGTTTTGACGCAAAGGCGGGAAGGCGTAAAGAAACGCAGAGAAATCAAAATGGGTAGCCTCGTTTGCTCCCCAAATGGTGTGACGAAATCACAAGAAGCCAAATGCCATTCCATAATCCGCAATCATAGATCCCAAATGGAGTGGGGTGGCTGGGGACGACCGCAGGTAGCCCCCAGATTGAGGACCACGAATTTCGCGAATCACACGAATGGAATTTTAACTCACGCGGCGGCGCAGAGATGCGGGGGTTTTTCAGTCTGCTTCCTCAGCTAACTCAATTCCTTTCCACTCACACCAGTCCCTCAAGGACTTTTCTATCTGTGAATTTTCAAAATCGTACCATTCCTGCAACAACCCCTGTCTTTCGAGCAAATCCTTGAATCGACGGTACGCTCCCCGGCTACGAAAAATTGTTCTGATTTCGTTTTCGAGTTCCGACTCTTGTCCTGCTGCGAACTCGTAGACCAGATTGTTGCCGAGATCGAGATCGTATTTGTTAGGAAGATCGACCAGTTCATGCGGATGGTCTTCGGGGGGATATTCACTGAGTTCCGAATCGAGATCTGAATAAATATAGATTTCGCCGGTTCCGAGACAGACCTGAGCCTGGATGTCGCCATCGGGAGAGAACGAGATCATTTCGTAAGCATCCAGAATTTTGGCAAAAGAGTGTTTCATATCGGGTTCTCACTTTCTGGTATTTACTCTGAGAGTCTGTCTACAAAATTGAACTCTCGGATGATTCCCCCTTCGTGATCACACTCTATGCTTTCTTCAAACTCAAAACTCAACACTTAAAACTACGACTCCCTCCCCGGTTTGGGCAAGTTGTGAGGTTCGACCAGTTTGCCGTAGAACTCCGGACGCCGGTCGGCTAAGCGGTCGATCGAATGTTTGCCGGGAATACGTTCGACCCGTTTCTTCCGCGCGGCGGCTGGATCGATCTCTGCGTAGAGAATTGTCTCGTCTCGATGATCGGCAACCGCCAGTGTCTCTCCCGCCACGCCGCAGATGCGACTGCCGCCGATGAAGTCGTAGCCTCGTTCGTGACCGACACGATTGACGGCCGCGTAATAGATGCCGTTTTCCATCGCGCGGGTGTTAATGGCGTGGGCGGCGACGTGCTCGGCTCCCGGCGGCCAGTTGGTCGGGAGGGCGATCAGGTCGGCTCCACAAAGTGTCAGTTCGCGCGACGATTCGGGAAACGCCGAGTCGTAACAGATATTCAGACCGACTTTGATATCTCCCGTATCAACGACATCGAAAGGACGATCGCCGAACGTGGACCATTGATCGACGCCCAGAAATGGCAGATGAACTTTGCGATAGGTGCCGAGAATTCCTTCTCCATTCACCATGACCGCCGCATTGAAGACATTCTCATCGCCCGTCGGTTCCAGCATGCCGAAGATTGCCATGCCGCCGAGTTCCGCGCAGGCTTCAATCATCGCCTGCACGCTCGGTCCGGGAATTTGCTCGGCGTATTGTCGGGCTTCCGCGAGCGAGTCGAAACAGTACCCAGTCAGTGCGCATTCGGGGAAGATTGTGATCTCAGCTCCCTCCGAACGGGTTTCTCTGAGACGTTCGATCATCTTGTCGAGATTCTCCCGCACTTGACCGAGAGAAACATCCATTTGTACGCCAGCAATTTTCATCGTTCACACACTCTCTGAATTTCCATACTTGCAATGGGACGGAGCTTCCCCTGAAGATGGAGAAACAACCCGCGAAAAGATTCATTGTATGATCAGTTTGACTGGGGGCTGCGTTTCGCTCGGTCCGCCAACCAGCCGATTACGATCTTGATTTAATTCACTCAATACACATTCCGCAAAATCAGCCGCTGGGCACTAGCCCACGGTTACCACACATCAAGGATAACCGAATGCGTTCTTTATTGCTGCTCACTCTACTGATTCTCTGTTCGCCGTTCCTCTCCAGCAGTTCGGCACAAGAGGTTCCCCAACGACCGAACATCCTGTTCGCGATCTCGGATGACCAGTCGTATCCGCACGCCGGTGCGTACGGCGACAAGGGCGTGAACACTCCCGCTTTCGACCGCATTGCAAAAGAGGGAGCTCTGTTTCATACCTGCCTCGCCGGCTCTCCCGGATGCAGTCCCTCGCGAGCCGCCCTGTTAACTGGTCGGCATACCTGGGAGATCGAACAGGCGGGGACACACGCGAGTTCCTTCCCGATCACCTATCAGGTCTATCCGGATATTCTGGAACAGGCCGGGTATTTTGTCGGCTATACCGGAAAAGGTTGGGGACCGGGTAACTGGAAAACGAGCGGTCGTGAGCGAAATCCCTGCGGACCGTCTTTCGGGAAGTTCAAAATGAAGTCTCCTGCCGGAATCAGTGCAAACGATTACGCGGCAAACTTTGAAGCATTCCTGAAAAAAAAACCGGACGATCAGCCGTTCTGTTTCTGGTATGGATGTCACGAACCGCATCGGGGTTATAAAAAAGGAATCGGACTGGAACAGGGCAAGAAACTGGAGGATGCAACCGTTCCATCTTTTCTTCCCGACACTCCGGAAATTCGTAGCGACATTCTCGATTACTATGTGGAAATTGAATGGTTCGATCAGCACCTCGCCCGCATTCTCAAAACACTCGAAGAACGCGACGAACTCGACAACACCCTGATCGTCGCGACCGCCGATAACGGCAGGCCGTTCCCGCGTGCCAAAGCGAACGGCTACGAATACGGCGTTCATGTGCCGCTCGCGATTCGCTATCCGAAACGCATTCCCGCCAGTCTTGATGTCAAACAGCCAGTCGATTTCGTCGACCTGGCGCCGACGATGCTCGACGCCGCGGGAATCTTTCCGACGATTGCGATGAGTGGTGCAAGCCTGTTTCCGCTGATAAACGGTGAGGTCAACGACCTCGGACCGGCGTTCTCCGCTCGCGAGCGACATTCGTCATCGCGGCATAACAATCTGACCTACCCGATTCGCTCGATGCGAACCGACGACTTTCTATTGATCTGGAATCCGCGACCGAGTCGCTGGCCCGCAGGACATCCGGCGGGATTCAAGGGGGACAAATTCGGCTATTACGACATCGACGGCTGCCCTTCGAAAACCTTCCTCTGGGAGAACCGTAACGATCCCAAACTCGGAGAGTATTTCCATCTGGCGGTCGATAAACGTCCCGAGTGGGAATTGTACGCTGCGGAATCCGATCCGGGAAATCTGGTCAATCTGGCGGAGGATTCCCAATACAAATCGCGCTTCGAAGAACTTAAAAACACCATGCTGGATTATCTCGAGAAAACGGGGGACCCGCGCGTCCTCAATGGCGGCGACATCTACGAAGAGTACATCCGCTATTCGCATATCCGTGAGTTCCCCGCGGATTGAAGGAATTTTCTCACTCCGTTGGACACCTGGAGAACATCATGCAGGCTCGCGATGTGTTGATCGCCAATATCGAGTTGGGCAATCAATTAGTCATCCCGCTGTTTGAGGATTTGAAAGACGCTCCTCTGGAACGAACGCTTCCTGAGGGAGGGAACCACGCCCATTGGATGCTGGGACATCTGCTGCTGAGTGAAGCGCAAATGTGTCGGGTGTTCGCGATGGGAGAAGAAAATCCTTACGCAGACTGGAATTCGTTCTTCAAAGGAGGAACGTCCGCCGATCCGGAAGGAAAGGGATATCCGCCGTATGAACAGTTGCTGGAGAAATATCGGCACGAACGCGCCCATACCATCTCGATCTTAGAGGGACTTTCCGAGGCCGACCTGGACGCCAGACCCGCGATTGTGAAAGAGGAATATGAAGCGTTTTTCCCGAACAAAGCCGCCGTCTTCATCCTGAACGCCAATCATCCCTTCATGCATTACGGCCAGTTGGCCGACATTCGTCGGCGTCTGGGACGCGATATTCTGATGGCGTAGTGTGATGGTTCCGAAGAAACCAAATATTGGAACACAGACCGAAGACCGGATTCGCCAACTTCTCAAACGTCGCCAGGGCTTTGAGGAGAAGCGTATGTTTGGCGGCTTGGGCTTTCTGTTACACGGTAACATGTGCTGTGGTGTCCATAAGGAACGTCTAATTCTGCGCCTCGGTCAGGATGTTGCCGGTGTCGCTCTGAAAAAACAGCACGTCAAGCCGTTCGACATCACCGGTCGTCCCATGAAGGGCTGGGTGATGATGGAATGCCGATTGGTCGGCGGTGAAGAGGCCCTCAAAGAGTGGATTTTTCTGGCAGTTGATTTCTGCAAATCGTTGCCGCCGAAGTGAAAGGACTTACTGAAAAAACGGAGCATCAGTTCCAGCTCCCAGGTCGACCTGTTTGCTTTCCGGATCTTCGGGAAGCAAACCTTCTTCGAAAGGCTCGGTCTGGGCATCGTCGAGTTCCAGATTTTGCTCGTGTTGCTGGCTTGTGACGCTCGGGTTCACGATCAAACCTACATCGGAGAGTGCCAGATATCCGAGAAACATCACCGCCGCCCAACAGAAAGCGTTCGCGGGGATGCTGTGACCGAACCATTTGAGCGCGCTGCCGGCGGACTTCGCCAGTTTGATGCGTGCCCCGGTCCATTGGACGCTGTAGATTTCGTCCAGAATCAAATGCGAAAGAAATCCGATACTCACACCACTCGCCATCAGCAATCGGACCCAAACATCGTCGTGTTTGTAGAACAGAAACGTCGTGAGCGCGGCGATCAGTAACGCCGGAACGCTGTGATACATGCCTCGATGCACGCACAATTTCCCCAGCAGCGGGGCGCCAAAATTTCTCAAAGCGATATAGAACAGAATCACAAGCAGCAGGACCCGTTCCGGATCGCCTCCCCAGGCGAGCAGATGCTGCATGAGGATCAAGGGGCCGATGACCGACACCACGCCGAAGATCTCGCGGACCGGTCGTCCGGTTTGAGAATCGATATCGGGCAGCATGCCGGAAAACCAGGTCAGCAGGAAGACGAGACTCCCCTGAACCGGCGTGAAACCGAACATCCACGTAGCGGCGGTCCCCCAGATGAGTCCCAGCACGCCGCTGAATCCGATATGTTCATTGTAGCCGGCCATGTTCGTCCCTGAACTGCTTGTGAGGAGCGTATTTGTAGAGGATCTGCCGGTCTGGAGGCAACCTGAGTTTTTGAGCGGAATGGCTGGATTTAAGAAGAGGTTTTGAATAAGGAAGGCAGGAATACAGGAAGGCTATTTCACTGAGGTTGAAGGTGCCAACAAAATTGTCTGGATGAAGCCATCACCTCATGAGCAAATTGTCTCATTAAAGCCAAATGCGCATTGTTAGGAAAATATGTGGTCCCTTGTTCGTAAGGTTCTTTTCCTGAAAACTCCAGGTTGGGTGTAATTCCGAGTGCCCATTTACCAGACATCAAAACTTCATAATAAGCCTGCAATTTTTCATCCACATGAGCACCACCATCTTTGTTGACCATACTCAGGACGATATCCTTTCTGGTGTATGACTTACCATAGTATGTGAAAATTGACTCCTTCTCCCACCAATCAAGAAGATAGATGGCTCGAAACTTGTCCCTCAATAAAGCCTTCATTTTGACAGGAGGGCTCTGATTGATAGTGAATTTATGTTCAGTACAATTTTTCCAACCATCAAGCCCGCGACTTGAACTGAGAATTCTCCCTCTCCTCAGGTTGCAATGTTTCAGTAGCGAGGTGCTGCTCTTGGTTTCGTGGAACAGGACTCGAATTGTCGTAGAAAGCCGGAACGCTTCATCTTCATGCCCTCATCGAAGTGCTTGCACGACCTGCTTAAAAAGCCTATTTGCTCCGCAAGCTTGGTTTGCAGACAATTTTGAGAGTTCATTTTTTACACCTCCTGTCATCAAAACGACAAAGCTTTTCTCCAAAGGTTCGATTCATGCTTGCTTCCTGTCTTCCTGCCTTCCTTATAGAAAACTTTTCACCCTCAAGCTTCCGACTCATAAATTACACGTTTCATTTTCAACATCGGCTTGGCAAAGTTCATCAGCAGGCCGTGCTTCAAGTTCGTGGCTTTGAGATATGAACGCACAATCGAAAAGTGAATATCTTTAAACTCCCTGACAGTTTTCAGCTCAACAACAATTCGTTTTTCGACCAGAAGGTCTATTCGATGCGTGCCGACAAGTTGCTTCTGATAATAGATCGGAATTTCAAGCTGTTGGCTGACCTTCAAGCCAATCTTCTCCAAGGCGATCACCATGGCATTTTCGTAAATCGATTCCAGAAAACCGGGACCCAGCTCTCGATGGACTTCGATCGCTGCACCGATGATCTTTTCAGTGAGTTCCACTTCTTCGAGCGACATAATGACCACCACAGGAACTGAACACACGAACCCACCCATGCTATAAGATTCCTGAACAGAATCCAGAAGATTTTGATGAGCAATGCAGGAAAGCTTGAAACATTCATTGATGCTCCTCAACGCTCACTGGATAATTTGTCCCTCGTTAGTGAAGTGTCGCATGGGTGATTGATCTCGCCGAAATCTATTTCTTGTGGTGTGAGATCGAATCTGCAGAATCTGTCATCATCTCTTCGTCTCTGTCTCATCTCTTCCAATAGGCACGCGGCTGCAATCCGCACCAGAGTGGCCAGGCCAGTAAGCTGAGAATGATGCTCACTGCGGCATGCGTTGGCTGTTTGATGAAGACGGCATAGAGAAACCAGCCGTTAAAGAGCAAGTACGCAATGGGCAGGAGGGGATACAGCGGTGTCTTGAAAGGCCGCTCGCGGTCGGCGGCTTTCACCCGCAGAATGATGACCGCTCCCACCGTCAACATGTAAAAGAGATTGGCTGAGTAAACGACATAGTCCGTCAGCGTGAAGAAGATATGGCGGGATTCCGGTTGGCCGATGATTTCCAGATAACAGGCGACAGAGACTAGCGTCAGCACCGACATGATCGCCTGAAAGACGATACTGAAACTCGGGGTATGAAATCGATCGCTGGTCATGCCCAGTTTTTTGAGCGCCGGTTCGTCGCGTCCGGCCGCAAAGGCGACTCGGGGGCCGTTCATCAGGTTCACATTGATTCCACCGATCAGGCTCAGCGCGAGGGAAACCGAAACCGCCAGCGAAGCGAAGTTCGCCAGCGACTCGTTCACCGGCGTTAACAGTTTTTCGATCATCACCTGCGGCAAACGAAAACTGGCGTCGCTGATCTCCGTCAACGTCATCGAGCCGTGATAGGAGAGATTTAGTAAGCCGTACACCGCGCAAATCACGGCGATCCCGCCGAAGATCGCGATCAGAATATTCCGGCTCGGATTGCGGATTTCTTCGGCAATGGGACAGACCGCATGCCAGCCGTTATACGCCCACGAAACCGCCAGGAGTGCGGCCGCAAAACGGGCAATCCATGCTGGATCGTTTTCAACGTCGAGCGTGCTGGAGAGATTCGCGGAATCGAATCCCACCTCCCCCCGTCCCGTTAACACGAACGGCAACGCTGCCAGGAGGATCAACGTTAAACATTTCAGCAAGGTGGTGAGACCTTGTACCCGTCCTCCCCAGATCACGCCGCGGATATTGAGTCCCGCGATAATGGCGATGGACACGAGCGAGAGTCCGATTTCCTCCCACAACGTCATTTCCACATCGAAGATCGATTTGATCTGGATCATCAGAATAATGAAGTAGACCCCGATCGACGCGGGACGACCGAGCACGCATGCGCTCCAGGCGAACCTA
>JABURQ010000101.1 GCA_014762625.1 Planctomycetaceae bacterium
CACCAGAATGGGGGAGGGTCGGGAACGAGCGCAGCGAGTGACCGGGGAGGGGGAGTAAGACAGGTCTCCCGACGATCAGGAGGGAAGAAGACCTGTCGCGGTAGTCTTTGTTTTGCTCACGCAAAGCCGCCAAGACGCAAAGGAAAGAAAATAAAAAATGCTGGCACTGTGCGGCTTGCCCGCCAATGCTGGTGAATGGTTTTGTAGGGTCCGCTGTGCGGACCGTGGTGTTTGACGCAAAGTCACTGAGACGCTGAGAAACGCAAAGAGATTGAGAGCCACGAATGAAACTGAAAAAAACGGAGCCCCACGGAAGGAAGAGAATCGAAGACTCGCGCAGAGGCGCGGCGGCGCAGTGAAAAAGAAAGAACACTTATCTTCGCTAATCACAATGAATGAAGCAGATCAGCGATGATCGACGTCGATGAGTGTTCCAGTGTTTGACGCTGAAAACGGAATTGGGGAAACCGAAAGCCACTCTCACGGAAACCGTTTGAGAAAATACCGATTCGTCGGGTATTTGTTGTACTTTGAAGAAGCGGCTTCGGTTCGGGGCAGGGACTGACGAAATTCCTCGATCAACTTCGCGTGATCGGGGTCGCTCGCCAGATTCGTCCATTCATTCGGGTCGGCCTGTTGATCGTACAGTTCCATCGAACCATCTTCGTAGTGATAAAAGCGATAGCGTTCGGACTGCACGGCGTGATTGCCGGGGCCGTAACTGGTGTGCGTCAGGTGATTCCATTCTGCCTGGGGATTCTTCAACAGCGGCACCAGTGAGTCTCCTTCGTTCCGTGGATTGGCGGGCAGGCCGCAGAGTTCCACCAGAGTCGGATACATATCGATCAGTCCGACCGGCCTGTCGCATTTCCCGGGAGCGATCTTCAGAATCTGGTCCGGGACGGTGATGATCAGCGGAACCCGATTGGCTCGATCCCAGAGAGCCTGCTTGGCGAATCGATTTTTTTCTCCGATGTGATAGCCGTGATCCGACCACAGGATCACGATCGTATTGTCGCGATAGGGGCTCTGTTCCAAGGCCTCGAGGACCTTGCCGACCTGTGCATCCACGAACGTGGTGCAGGCGAGATAACTCTGCACGATCTTTTCCCACTGCTTTTCCTGAATCGCCCATTCGGTCGTCGGCATGGCGGGGAGCTCATTCACCCGTTGTGAAAGCTCGGGCACATCCTCCAGATCACTTTTGAGATAGGGAGGGAGCTGGATGGTCTCCAGGGGATGTTTGTCGAACCATTTTTGCGAAACGTACCAGGGGACGTGCGGCCGCATGAACCCCACCGCCAGGAAGAACGGCTGTTCGTGCTTTCGTTTCAACTGTTGCACGCCGTACTGGGCGATTTTGAAATCGGGCATCTGCTCATCAGTTTCGGGAAACGCTCCCCAGTCTGTTTGGGTCCCGCCGATCTTCTCGGGGAACCACTTGGGATCGTAGTGGAAACGGTCCTTCGGTTTGGGACCGAAACTCGCGTGACCGCCGTAATCATCGAACACTTTGGCACGATCCCCGTTGTGAAACAGTTTGCCGCAAGCGAGCGTTCGATAGCCGTGCTGCTCGAAATAATCGGGCAGAAAAGTAATGTCCGAAGTGGCCGCGCTCGCCTGCTTGATGTTCGGATCGGAAATCTGTCCGTAGATGCCGGAAGTGGTCGGTAATAAGCCGGTCATGATCGACGCTCGGCTGGGACCGCAGATGGGGGCCTGGCAATGGGCGTTGGTAAACAGTCGCCCCTGCGATGCCAGTCGGTCGATATGGGGAGTGAGGGCGTTCGGATGTCGATCGAGACAGCCGACCCAATCGTTCAGATCGTCGATTGCAATGAACAGGACGTTCGGCTGTTCGTCGGCGTTGACCGAGACGCTCGTGAGAGCGACGAACGCCAGACAGAGCAGTGGAGAGAAGATTTTCATAGCATCGAGGCATTTTGGGGAAGATGACGTTTGGAACCTTTCAGATTAGCAGGTGACTTGCCTGGAATCGAGAATTCCTACGAAAAGCGGGTGACTGGATCGCGTGCGTCGCCAGCGGCTTGTTTTTTGGGATTCCTAACGTCCTGTCCAAAAAATTATTCGTATCGGCAACGCGACTTTTTTATGGTGAAGTCTCCCTCCTTCAGAATGAAAACCCGCATCATGACTTCAAATTTCAGTCTTTCTCGTCGTCAATTTCTCGCCGGTAGTGCAGCTCTCTCCTGTGCGGGAGTGACCGGCTTCGCTCCGCTCTCCGGCCAGACATCGAGTCCCGTGCACATTGAGTCCATCGAGCGGCAGACGCTGTGGAAAAATCGCGACGGGAAATCGTTGACTTGGTTTCATCCGCGTCCCTGCCTGGTTCCCAAACCGGAGGGAGGTTCGTTCGTGTTGATGACGCTGCAGGAGATCAGCGGCTCGGATTATTTCGGTCCCGTGCATTGGACGCGTACCGACGATTTGGGCAAAACCTGGACCGAGCCGGAATTGATTCCTGGTTTCGACCGCCGCGATGTTCCCGGTCACGAGGGATTGAAAGTGGGCGTCTGCGACGTGGTTCCCCAGTATCACCCGCAGACGAAGACCACTCTGGCGCTGGGGCATTGCGTCTTTTATCGGGGACGGCATTTTTCCCGGAACGATCAACTCTCCCGCTACCCGACGTATTGCGTTCGCCAGGCGGACGGCACCTGGAGCGATCGGAAGAAACTGGTTTGGAACGATCCTCGCGGCAGTCATATCTATTCCAATAACTGCGGACAGCGGGTGGTGTTACCCGACGGCGATATTCTGCTGGCGTTCACGTTCGGCCCCTCAGCGAGCGCTCGGATGGTGGCTGGAGTGCGGTGCGGTTACGACGGCGAGACCCTCTCCGTCAAAGAGGTCGGTCCGCCGTTGACTCACGACGTCAAGCGAGGCTTGCTGGAACCATCGATGACCGCGTTTCAGGGACGCTACTATCTCACCATTCGCGCGGAAGACGATCGGGGGTACGTCTCGGTCAGTGAGGATGGTTTGAACTGGGGTGAGAAAAAACCGTGGACGTGGGACGACGGCGAACCGCTCACCATGTCCACAACTCAGCAACACTGGCTTACCCACTCCGACGGCCTGTATTTGGTTTACACCCGGAAGGCCGACCATAACGCGAACGTCATTCGCTGGCGGGCGCCGCTGTGGGTAGCGAAAGTCGATCCGGAAAAGCGGGTCTTGATCAAAGAGACCGAACGGGTCGTCCACCCGCTCGTCGGGGACGGCATCAACGATCCGGACGGGGTGGCGTTGATGGGGAATTTTCACGTCGTGAACGTCACGCCGCAGGAATCGTGGGTGACGGTGGGAGAATGGATGCCCCGACGAAAAGCGCGGGGGAATACGCTGCTCGCCCGCATCGAGTGGTCACAACCGAACGCGGCTCTCGCCACGCTCCGATAAGCTCTTTAAGCCCTTATTTATTGAGAATCAGCTTGCCGTTTCTGGTGACACGGAGGCGGTAATGCTGGTCTTCATACTCGACGACGACTTCTTTCGCGCCCTGGGCTAATTGAGAAAAGCTGACGACCGGCGGGCTTCCGTCGACTTCCTTTGGTTCGTAAGTCTCTTTTTTTAAAGCACTTACGTCTTCATTGCTGTTGTTCATGGCCGGGACTTTTCAGAAAGTCGAAGAATTTTTCGCTGGAGTACTTGCGTTTAATTAGAATTTACTGAGAATGAGTCTCAATGTCAATTGCGAATCGCAGCCAGCGATCTTACTGAGAGCCAGCCACGCTCGTGATGACGGACAGCCCGCAGGGGCGCGCTGTCTTTCCTCATGAACTGCTGTCAGGAGATTGTCTCATGTCGATTCCCGCCCGCCGCCGTCGCGGCTTCACGCTCATCGAATTACTGGTCGTCATTGCGATCATTGCGGTGCTCATCGCTCTGTTGTTACCGGCCGTGCAACAGGCCCGCGAAGCAGCCCGCCGCACGAGTTGCAAAAACAATCTGAAGCAAATTGGCTTGGCGATTCACAACTATCACGATACTTACACGGTTTTTCCGAACGCGAATGCGGGAGGGATGAGTTTCAGCACTCTGAGTGGTGCCAGTCTGTTTGCGTCCATTTTGCCGTATATCGAACAGGCTGCCGGATACAACTATTACGATTTCAATCAAGCCAACTCCAGCACCTACAATCAGGAAGTCAGTGGACAATTGATTGATGTTTATTGGTGTCCCAGTGCTTCCATGAGGCGACAGGTCCCCGGCTGCGACCAGGATAGTGGTCGTGCTCCGGGAACTTACGCGGTCAACATCGGCAGTGTGGACTACAACCAGTACTGGTCGTTTATTCCTGGCACTCCACGTCCCAATCTCAACGGCGCGATTGTTTACACGGATAGCGTGGCAGGAAAGACCGCCATGCGAGACTTTACTGATGGTACAACCAACACGCTGTTGGTTGGTGAAACGGCTTACAATCTCCCTGACTATCTTTTCTCAAGTTCGGCGGACTGTACCGATCAACCTCGCTATTCGTTTACCTACTGGGCGAACCCTTTTCCGGGTTCCACTGCTTGTACAACGGCATTCGAATTCAATCCCCGCGATCTGCCGAATGACGGTGTTTTTGATCCCAATTGGACGCGCTCTTTTCGGAGCGAACACGTCGGAGGGGTCACTTTTGTTTTGACGGATGGGTCCGTCCACTTCATCTCTGAAAATATCGATAAGAACGTTCTGGATGCTTTGGCCACACGTAACGGCGGCGAAGTTGTGGGGGCATTCTGATGGGAATCATGCTTGGAAGGTTAAGCTCGTCAGCGTTGGCGTGCAGCTTTCTTATTCTCGCCGGTTGCGGTGGAGGGACAGACAGGTCTCCACCGCGGGCTGCAGTCTCGGGAACCGTTCTGCTCGACAATCAGCCGCTGAAAAAGGGTGTTGTCAACTTTATTCCCACGGGAGACACAGAAGGCCCAATGACGACGGCTCCTATCGAGGAGGGAGCTTATTCCCTCTCTGAAGAACTCGGTCCTCTTGTCGGCACCCATCGTGTGGAAATCGAATCGAGAGATTTGGGAGGGGTGTCAATGGATGATGAACAGGCCATCCAACGCCTCAAAGAGCAAGGTGTAAAGCGGTTGGAAGTAGTCAAAGTACCGGTCGCCTATAATAAGCGGAGTCAGCTAACAGCCACCGTGGAAGCCGACACCGAGAATCAGTTTGACTTTCAGCTGAGTTCAAAGCCTCGGTGAATCGATTCAATCATATTTACTCAACCAAACCCAAACGACAGCAACCACATATTGTGTTTTTAACATCAAGGATTTTGCAATGACAGATCGTATTCGTATTCTTTCGCGCCTGTGCATAACGCTGATTGTCTCAGTCTGCATGATTTCAACATCGCACGCACACTTTATGTGGCTCACGGTCGAGACTCCCTCAAGTGACAAACCGACCGCCCACGTTTATTTCAGTGAATCCCCTGAACCGGATGATCCCGCACTCCTGAAACGACTTGGGGATGTTGTCGTTAAAACACAACAGGGCAATGGGAAAGTCACCAAAACCAAGTTAACGCTGGGCGAAGATTCACTCACTGCGCAACTGCCGAGTGCGGATTCTCTCCATGTTCTGCGACACACCTACGGAACATTTTCCAGAGGTGGCCCGACGATGCTGCTCAACTATCGTTGTAAAACCGGGCCAACACTCGGTCATCAAGCCTGGAAACAGAATACCCGTGATCTTTTGGATCTTGATCTTGTTCCGACACGTGACGGGAAGAAAATCAAAGTGCAGGTGTTTTGGCATGGGAAACCTGCTGCTGGCCTGCAGGTCGTGGCCGTCAATCCCAATTTTCAGGATTATGAAATGGAGACCGATAACGCAGGCATTGTCTCGATTCCCGCATCAGACGCCGGACGTTACACCTTCCGAGCACGTGTCATCGAAGACAAAGCCGGCAAATACAAAGACGCGGATTACAGTGCCGTTCGATATTACACGACACTCGTGCTGCCGGTTGAGGAAGAGACAAAAGTTCTGACCACCAAACAGTTGCCGGTCATTCCCAAACCGGTTGCCAGCTTCGGAGCCGCCATCATCGGAAACAATCTTTATACCTACGGTGGGGCGATGGGCGCCGCTCACTCGTACGATAACACCACGCAAGGCGATTCCTTGTGGAAATTGAATCTGAAAAAACCGGGGGGCTGGGACAATCTCTCGCAAGGTCCACGACTTCAGGGACTGGCCATGGTCAGCCACGATGGGTTACTGTATCGCGTGGGAGGCTTTACGGCGAAAAACGAAGTCGGCGAAGATCACGATCTCTGGTCGCAAACCAGTTTCGCCAGCTACAACCCGAAATCGGGTGAGTGGACCGACCATTCTCCGCTGCCGGAACCGCGTTCCTCTCACGATGCTGCAGTCATCGGTGACACCTTGTACGTTGTGGGCGGATGGAATATGCAAGGTCCGGATAATACGATGTGGCATACGACGGCGTGGAGCTGCGATCTCTCCAGCGAGCAAAAAGAGTGGAAAGAATTGCCGCACCCTCCGTTCAAGCGTCGTGCATTATCACTCGCGGCCTATGACGGCCAACTCTACTGTGTTGGTGGTATGCAGGAATCGGGCGGTCCGACGCGAGCGGTGTCTGTCTTCAATCCCGACAAAGGCACCTGGAGTGAAGGACCAACCTTGCCGGGTGAGAAATCCCTAGCCGGATTTGGAAGCTCTTCATTCGCCACGGGTGATGAATTGTATGTCAGCACAATCGAAGGCAAAATGTTCCGATTGAGCACCGATGGCAAAGCGTGGCAGCGCGTGGGGGACTTGGAGCGGGCTCGCTTCTTCCATCGCATGTTGCCAGTCAGCGATGCGCAACTTCTCTTCGTCGGTGGTGCCAATATGGGCATCGGCAAGTTTGAAGAGGTGGAAATCGTCGATTTGCCCGGTGATGAATAATATCACCGGTCGATTGCAAGAACTCCAATAGAGATGACTCGACCTCCGGGATACAAAGCGTTAATCCCGGAGTTTTTTCACACGGAAAGAACTCATGTCTTCCAAAAAACAACCAATGAATGTCATGCTACTCACTCTGATCCTGGCATCAACTCCCTTGCAGAACTGTTGGGGGGGATCCTGGAGTTCGTTTCAGAACGGCGGACGGCTTTCCGAGACGGTGGAAGCGGGATCGACGGCTCCCGTACAGTTCGATATGGAATGGACGATTGATATACCGGGGTATGGTCAATCGAGTCCCGTCCACTGGAAAGGGACAATCTACGTTACTTCGGTAGAAGGTCCGCAGAAGGAGACCTACTTCATCTCGGCCTACAGCGCCGAGACTGCCGCGATGCTTTGGGCACATCAGGTGAAAAACGCAACACCGCAGGAGAGCAGCAGCTATGTTTCCAAAGCAGCACCAACTCCTGTTGTTGACCAGTCGGGAGTCTACGTGTTCTTTGAGGGTGGGAACCTGTTGAAGCTCTCTCATGAGGGGAAGCCTGTTTGGCAACGAAATCTGGTGAAGGAATTCGGTTCCATTGAAAGCCGACACGGTCTGGGAGCTTCGCTGGAACACAATGCAGAATCAATATTCGTGTGGGTGGAACGGAGCGAAGAACCGTATGTCTTATCGGTCGACAAAATGACGGGGAAAGACCGCTGGAAAACAGCAGGAGTTGGTGCGACGAGTTGGTCGAGTCCGCGACTCATCCCGATCGACGATTCAGAGTCGCATCTTGTCTTGAGCGCCATCGGCAGCTTAACGGGGATCGATCCCGAATCCGGGAAAGTTCTTTGGACCTTCGATCAAATTGCCGGCAACTCGACCCCTACTCCGATACCGTTTGGGCAGGGGAAATTCCTGATCGGAGCAACAGTGGGAAGAGGCGGGAATGATGCGGGACTGCGTCCTGCGGAATCGAATGGTGTGGTCGAGATCAAGTCCACCGAAGAGGGCTGGAAGGCCGAATTTGTCTGGCGCGCCGCAGAAGCCACTTCTTCATTCGGTTCTCCGATCATTCATCAGGACCGCGCCTATTTCGTCAACAAAACGGGAGTGTTGTTCTGTCTCGATGCCAACACGGGCCAGGAACAGGCCAAAGCCCGTATCGGTGGTAGCTTGTGGGCAACTCCTCTCGCCATCGGATCGCGTCTTTATCTCTTCACGAAAGATGGTGTGCTGAAGATCTACACGACGGATGAGCCATTGAAGCAAATCAGTGAACGAACAATTTTTCAGCAACCGGAAGCGGCCGCGGAGAACCCGTTTGGCGGCAAAACGCTGTATGCCGCGATTCACCTCAAAGATGGTTTTCTGATCCGTTCCGCCTGGGCACTCTATCGTTTGAAAGACAAAGCTCCGCGATAACTCTTTCGGTTGCGAGTTCTCCTTCTTCTTTCCTGACCACAATCCGACGTTTTCACAAGTTTCTTACCACCTCCCACTGTCCCTGACAACCCGACCGCCTTTGAGT
>JABURQ010000020.1 GCA_014762625.1 Planctomycetaceae bacterium
TCGGAACTACTTGAGGCACTGCGGCTACCGCTACAATTAATCTTCATGCGCTCTAATAAGCAAAACACGACCAGCCCATCAATCAGGGGACTGGTCGTGTGGGGGTTCACGCGGGCAAACTTAAACGGTCGCCACTGCCGGCATATTGTCAATGAGTTGAAGGACGTTCGGTTCTCCCAGCAGGACTTCTTTCAACTTTTCCACGGCGGACATTTGCAACTGGCGGACACGCTCCTTACTGATTCCCAGTTGCTCGCCCACAGATCGCAGTGTTTGTCCGGACTCCTGTTCGTTAATTCCAAATCGAGCACAGACAATATGCTGTTCGCGATCGTCGAGTTCTTCCTCAAACACTTCCATTACTTTTTGATAAAGAACGGCTTGAGTTTTCATCGGAACTTCTTCTTCCGTTTCTTGCCCGAGGTCGCCGAGGAATTCATTCAAATCGCTGGCGATTCGCTGGGCGTTCTTTCGACGTTTCTTGATCTGGCGATAGTAGTCCCGTTGCGTGGCGTGAGTCGCATACGTACTGAATCGGAAGCCGCGCGAGCAATCAAATTTCTCAGTGGCGTTAATCAAGGTCACGTTTCCATCGCTGACCAACTCCTCGAAGGTTGAATATTGATCGGAAAACTTGCGAGCCAGGGAGACAATCAATCGCAGGTTCGCTTGTACGATTCGGTCTCTCACCTGCTCCGAGCGTCGTAGACACGCATGGATGTCATCGATCAGTTGAGGATCGGGTTTCTCCACATCCAGCGAGACTTTCAGCATGTTGGCGCGATACTTCAGATAATTCATCGCCCAGAACAGATCGTGTTCTTCCTGCGGTGTCAGCAAGGGAGTTTCGTACAATTTGGCAAAATATGCGGGAAGCTCGGGGGACGGTTTCACTCGAGGTTTTCGCTTATTCTCATACTCGGTGACCAGAATTTCCTCCATTCGCTCGTAACTTCCAGATTTGGAGAATTCATCGTGAGGAATGAAATCGATTTCAAGATCGGCAGTCGCCTGAGCCCGCTCCAGAAGTTCCGCGGAAACATCCTGATCTGACCCTCGAGACGATTTCTTGCGAGTTTTGATCCGATTTTTCCCAGCGGCTTTATTTTTTTTGTGACGAGACTTACTGGTGGTTGCGGGAGCTGACATGGAAATTCCTACTTTCTGGTGGTCGATTCGATAGTTGTTGGCGAATCCAATAACGTCCAAATCGTCATTTGTAATTTATACGATAGACCTACCTTCGAGACAAGACTAAAACGTCCAAAACGTTCGTTTTTGCAATTATTGTCACAAAACGCTACAAAACCAGAGCATTGCTGCCGTTCTCGTGGCGATCTCGAACATAGATCCGCAGACTGGTGGCCCTGATAACGCTCAAAACGTTCATTTTTTTAGATTTTGCTCAAGAACGGTTTTGGCGATCAACCAAGGCGCGGAGAGAAACCCGACAGCACAGAAAGCAAAAAAACCAAAGGCCGATCAATTTTAGTCGAAGAGGTAGCTCACCGATTCATTTCGATGAATCCGGCGGATAGCTTCGCCCAGCAATGGCGCGATAGAGACCACTCGTAAGTTCGGAAGAGTCTGTTCCGGAGATAGCGTCAGGCTGTTGGTCACGACCACCTCTTTGATTGGGGCGTTTTGAAGACGCTCGGTCGCGGGGCCGCAAAAGACCGCATGTGAGGCGGAGACGTAAATATCCTTGGCACCGTGCTTATGGGCCACTTCCGCTGCTCCGCAAATGGAACCTGCCGTCGTGATCATGTCGTCAAACATCAACACAGTTTTGCCTTCAATTGATCCACCGATCAAATTTGCCTGTTTCGTCTCCGTCGCCGAGGAACGTCGCTTGTCCACAATCGCGAACGAACCGCCGAGGTGATCGAGGTGTTGCAATGAACGTTTAATGCTTCCTTCATCGGGCGAGACAATTACCAATTCTTCTTCGGGAATTCCCAGCGATTTGAAATAATCATCGACCACGGGCGCCGCGTACAAGTGATCGACTGGGAGATCGAAGAATCCCTGAATCTGAGCGGCGTGCAGATCCATCGTCAACACGCGGTCCGCTCCCGCTTCCACAATCAGATTGGCCACCATTTTTGCGGTAATCGGTACACGTCCCGAATCCTTGCGATCCTGACGCGCGTAACCGAAATAGGGAATGACCGCGGTGATCCGGGCGGCCGACGCCCGTCGAACGGCGTCCATGAGAATCAGTAGCTCCATCAGCGATTCGTTCACGGGTGGACCTGTCGGTTGCACGAGGAATACATCGCAACCACGCACGTTTTGTTCGAGTTGAACGAAAATTTCACCGTCGGGAAAATTGGTGATCTCGACGCGCCCCAGGTCAACTCCCAGATAGTCAGCGATTTCCTGTGCCAGCGGTTGGTTGGTCCGTCCGCCGAGGATGGTCAGGTTTTCATACATCGCCGTTATCCCGCATGAAATCAGGGGCATCAATACCGTCAAGGAACCCTTTTCTCCTCATTCAGCAGATGGAAGTCAAGCGTCGTATTGAGACTCGGACGGCGGAACCCTAGAAGCTGCGTTGAACGGCGAAGTCGGTAAGGTCTTCCAACAAGCGTCGAGCTGGACTTTCCATCAAACCGCTGAGCGATAATCGGGCTTGCTGCGCGTATTCCTGAGCGCGTTGATGAGCTTCTTCAATGGAGTGGCTCGACCGCAGTTCCTCCTGCAATCGCCGCCGCGAATCCTGGTCCCCCTGTTCGATCCAGGTGATGATCTGCTCGCGTTGGGTTTCGTCGGCAGATTCCAAAAGACGAATGATGGGAAGTGTCAGTTTCTGTTTCACAAAATCGCTGCCGAGTGTTTTGCCGGTCTCTTCTTCATTTCCCGTGACGTCGAGCACATCGTCGGCGATCTGAAATGCAATTCCCAGCGATCGCCCATATTCCCGCAGCGATTGACTGAGGCCTTCATCGGCTCCCGCGTAGTGAGCCCCCAACTCGCCGCAGAGAGCACACAACTCGGCCGTTTTCCCGTCAATGATTTTCAAATACTGTTCTTCAGAGAGAGCCAGATTTCCACGTTCGTGAATCTGCATCAGCTCGCCTACGCAAACGCGATTTGTCGATGCACCGATTAATCGACACGCCAGGGTCGTATCGAGACTCGCGGCCAGATGAAAAGCGTGTGTAAACAGATAATCTCCCAGCAGGACGCTGGTCTCGTTATTCCAACGATTGTTGATCGTGGCGACGTGCCGACGAATTTCGGCTTCATCGAGAATGTCGTCGTGAACGAGAGTCGCGGTGTGGATCATTTCGGTCACCGCGGCGAGGATTGTGTGTTCGGGACGGATATCTCCAGCCGCGCGAGCTGTCAGCAAAACCAGAATCGGTCGCAGGCGTTTACCGCGAAAGCGGCTGATGTGTGACAGCAGATCTTTCACAAACGGTTCGGGGTGGCTCAATTCTTCGTCGAATTGCTCTTCGACGCGAAGCAAATGCGGACCGATCAAATCCTCGATACGACTTAACAGATGATGCGCGGTGGCCGGCTGTTTCATGTCCGGGGTTGCTCCTCGGCAGGGGGGACGGAGGGTTGATGGAAATCGCCGGATTTGCCTCCCGATTTTTCCAGCAGACGACTCGGGCCTAATTCCATCCCACGATCGACGGCTTTGCACATGTCGTAAACGGTCAAAGCCGCCACGGAGACCGCGGTGAGTGCTTCCATTTCGACTCCCGTTTTACCGGTCAGCTTGACGAGGGATTCAATGTGCAGCAATGTTTCGCTGTGCGGAATCAATTCCAGTGTCACCGACGTCAACGCCAATGGATGACATAGTGGAATCAGATCACTCGTTTTTTTCGCAGCCATAATTCCCGCGAGTCGAGCGACTTCGAGAACATCTCCTTTGGCTAGATCCTTATTCAGAATCAGTTGCAGTGTTTCAGGCTGCATTCTAACCCAGCTTTCCGCCTTCGCATGACGAGCCGTATCGGATTTCTCACCCACATCGACCATGCGGCTGGCACCGGATTCGTCAAAATGGGTGAGATCGGACATGAGAGAGGATTTTCCTGAGGACGGTTGACTACAAACTATAAATCGGGACGGAAACAGCGACAACCCTTTGGTGCTCGGGGGACGTGCAGATTCCAATCGCTGCTACACTTTCGGAAACGACCTGCTTACAATTGAATTTCAATTTACAGTGAGTTTAACCGCCTCTTTAGACCTCGGTTCACCCAAATTTGGAGTCATCTATGCCATTTTCTCGGATCTTCAGCTCGTTCACGCTGATCTCTCTCATTTGCGTCGGGGGTCTTTTCCAAGCTTCTCCAGTTTCTGCGGATGGGCCTGAAGCAGGACAGTGGCAAGCGGGCGTCTCGCGCATCGTCATCACACCACGAGAAAACATGTGGATGTCCGGATATGGTGCCCGATCGGAGCCTGCGGATGGTAAAATTCACAACCTTTACGCTCGAGTGGCTTGCCTGAAACCGGACCACGAATCGCCTGCTTTTCTGTTCGTCAGTCTGGATCTTGTGGGGGTTCCCGTCAAGATGGCGGAGACTTTGAGTGCTGATTTTGCGAAATCCTATGGCATTCCGAGAGAGAACATCATGTTCGCCTGCAGTCACACGCACTGCGGACCGGCTCTCGACCACGATCTCTCCTGGATGCTTGCTATGGATAAAAAGGATTGGCAACAGGTTCACGAGTACCAAAAATGGCTCAACGATCGAATTCGTTCCGCAGTAAAAACCGCGGTGGCGGACCTCAAACCCGCCGTGCTGCATTACGGAACGGGAACCTGCGGCTTTGCCAACAATCGACGACCTCCCATCGGGGAAGGCCCCATCGACCATTCTGTTCCCGTCTTGCGTATCTCCAATCTCAAAGGAACCATTCGAGGCCTGATCTTCGGTTACGCCTGTCACAACACCACGCTCGGAATTCAACAATGGTGTGGAGATTACGCCGGCTTCGCGCAGCTGAATCTGGAGGATACCTATCCCGACGCAGTGGCGATGTTCTTTACTGGCTGTGGAGCCGACCAAAACCCGTTACCGCGTCGGACGATGGAATTATGTGAAAAATATGGGCGACTCCTTTCGGTCTCCGTGCAGGAAGTTGTCAAGAATGAGATGACGCCGTTGGCTCCCGCAATGTCGGCGACGTTCAAGACCATTCCTCTCGAATTCGCCACGGCTCCCACGCGGGAACAAATCGAAGACAAGCTCAACAACGGCGACCGTTACGATCAGAACTGGGCCAAAAATCAATTACAGGATCTGGAGGATGATCGTCGAATTGAGATGATTTATCCTTTCCCGGTTCAAAGCTGGCGACTGGGGGATCAATTAACATGGATCGCTCTGGGAGGCGAAGTGGTTGTCGATTACTCTCTTCGGTTGAAAAAACAACTGGGTGAAAAAACGACCTGGGTGACAGGCTATGCGAACGACGTTATGTGTTACATCCCTTCGGAACGCGTCCTTAAGGAGGGAGGGTACGAAGGAGCAACCTCGATGCGCTATTACCAGAAACCTTCCGTCTGGAAGGCGGGGCTGGAAGACAAAATCATCGATCAGGTGATGACGCAGGTTGAATCCCTTCAATCTCGGTGATGCTACTCCCATTGACGAATCCATTCCTCGATTCGCAACAGAGTCTGCTCCCGCCCTTCCACATAAAACATGTGCCCTACGTCCGATTGCTGAATCAATGTGGCATGCGGGAGTCGCTCTGCGATGTGTTCCGCTTCGGCGGGAACCACAATTTTGTCCCGTTCGCCTCCCAGGACGAGAACCGGGGCCTGAATCTCCGCCAGCCGAGCAGAACTGTCGATGTCTCTGAGTCCGGCAAACAGACTTCGAAGAACCTGCTTGTCATGTTGCCGATAAGCGTTATAGGAAAGCTCCGTCACCTCATCCAGCAATGCTGACTCAGGACGACGTTTGATCGTCACGAGCCACTCAAAGGCTCGATATAATTGCGGAGACCAGGCCACCAGATTCATCCCGACGAGCACCATCCAGCCTCTCCACCAACTCCGGCAAGCTTCTTGGAAGTGACCGAGCAAGTGACTCCATTGGCCTTGGACGAAACCGCTTAGGCTGATGACGCTCTTCACCTTGTTCGGATGTTCAAAGACCGTCATCAACGCCGCATATCCTCCCGTCGACCAACCAACCAGATGCACCTGCTCCTCGGCGAAGACCGCTTCAATCGCCGCTGTGAGACAATCCGAAAACAATGCTTCCGTCACATCCTGACGTTGAAAATTCTCGGGAGCGGCGCTCGGATGATGGCCGGGAAGCCCGACTGAAATCCAGCGACAATGATCCAGAAACGTCCCCCGTATCAATCGGGGCCACAAATCAACTGACATCAGGATCCCATGAACGAAAACGATCGCTGGCCCTGAACCTCCTTTCGTTCCGTCGATGACGGCGATCTGATGCCCGTTGACTTCGACCATCCGTTGCACGGGTTCGACGGTTCTCTCAGCGGACATCGTGATGATAAACTTTCCTGTGACTAAATGTGTGATTGGCTCGGTGTTTCGAGTTCCAACTCTGGAATGTTCCGATATCCGCCGTGATGTAACATCTCACGAACCGTTTTTAACGTCGAATAACGGAATTCATAGCCGATTTCTTCCTGAAGACGACGGGGGGTCACCACCCAGGGATAGCGAATGAAATACCACAATCCCGAAGGGAAATAGAACAGCGGTAATCGCAAGCCCCACCAGATGTTCGTAAACAGACGGCACATGACGAGTGGACTCTTAAGGCAAATCTGTCGTTTCAGTTTCGCCAGATCTTTCAATGTAATCCAATCGGGAGGAGCGATGTTAAACGGCCCACTGGCATTGGACGTTAGAATTTTGAGTGTGGCCGCAACCACATCCTCCAGGTGGACGAGTTGAAATGTTGCATTATGGCCGTCCGGCAGGACCATCAAGGGAGACCTCAAAATGAATTTGGTCAGGTAGTTATCGACCCCTTCCCCATAGATGATCGCGGCCCTCGTCCAACTGACGGCAATCTCGGGATGCTGATCTCGAAATTCCGCCAACAACTCCTCCACGAGAACTTTATCGTGCGCGTATTGGTATTCGGTCCGTGGTCGTAAATGATGATCTTCCGGGATCGGAATCGGATTATCGTCCCACGCTCCATACGCTGTCGCACTCGACGAGACCAGCAATCGTGCAGGGCCAATATTCTCCACGGCGGCGAGTAAATTTCGCGTTCCCTCAATATTGATTTCGTGCATTCTCCTGAGGTCGCGCATCGGATTCACGACAAACGCCAGATGAATCACAGTCTCGGGAGCAAACGTTTCCAGATGCGATCTCAGTTTCGGACTGGTCACATCACAATGCAGAAACTCATCGGGGGGATGAACGCTCGGTTCGACGACATCCAGCCCGAGAATTGTGGCCTCTGGATATAATGAACGCAGTCCTTCGATGAGTCCCCGTCCGTAAAATCCGGAACTCCCGGTGATGGCAATTTTTTGCATCTCAGCTCGACCCTGCCGATCTCCTGCAATCCCACAAAATCTCACTCTGAAAATGACCACTTCGTCGGCTGAAGTATATCGAGCCTGAAGACGAACCGAAACTGGAGCCCGCGTACTTCGGCCCCCACAGTTCCGCTGGTCGCCCGAATGGCGTAAACTGTTGGCCGCAATCTGCCACTTACGAGACCGTCATGGCCACTTCCGTTTCCCAGTCAGACTCTCCCCGCATCATCATTGCCGGTGCCGGTATGAGCGGGCTCTGTCTGGCGATCCAGCTCAAACGATCCGGAATCGAATCCTTTCAAATCTTCGAAAAATCGTCCGAGGTCGGCGGCACCTGGCTCGACAATCATTACCCGAATTCTGGGTGCGATATTCCGTCTCATCTGTACTCGTTCTCCTTCGATCGACGACACGACTGGTCGCAGAAATACGCTCGACAGCCGGAAATCCTCAACTACTTCAAAACCTGTGCGGATAAGTTCGGCATTCGATCGTTCATTCAGTTTGACACCAGCATTGAGGAAGCGGTTTTCGACGAAGCCGCGAAAATCTGGCGAGTCACCACGAGCGACGGAAAAACTCACGAGGCGGATATCTTCGTCAGCGCTGTCGGTCAACTCAATCGTCCGAAAATTCCCCAGCTCGAAGGGCTCGATCAGTTTCAGGGAGCGACGTGGCATTCCGCCCGCTGGAACGATGAATTCGATCCGACGGACAGAGACGTCGCCGTCATCGGGAATGGAGCCAGCGCGATTCAGTTTCTGCCCGGTCTCGCCGGGCAGGCCAGATCGGTGACGCTCTTTCAACGAAGTCCCAACTGGATTCATCCGCTCCATAATTATCGATATCCCGGTTGGGCCAAATTCGCATTCCGCTGGATTCCTCTCGCCGCACGACTGCATCGCGGTTGGATCTTTCTGATCTCCGAAGGTCGGTTCATTGCGTTTGCCAACGGCGAAAACTTCGCCAACAAGGAATACCGCCGCTGGCTCACTCGCCGCATGAAAAAGGCCGCCCAACCGAACATTCTGCCGGACGTCATCCCCGACTATCCTCCCGGTTGCAAACGCATTCTGCTGTCGAGCGATTACATTGAAACGCTCAATCGCGAGAACGTGCGACTGGTCAGCCGGCCGTTGGAAAAGTTCACCTCGGACGGCGTGGTAGTCGGAGACGAAACGATCCCCGTCGACGCGGCCATCTTTGCGACCGGGTTTGAAACAACCGGGTTCCTGCAACCGATGCGAATCGTCGGTCGCGACGGCGTCACGCTCGACGAGGCGTTCCATCCGCGACCGAAAACGTTGTTCGGCGTTATGGCCGCCGGGTTCCCCAACTTTTTCATGCTCTACGGACCGAACACCAACCTGGGACACAACTCCATCATCTTTATGGTCGAGTGCCAGGTCAATTACATCCTCAATTGTCTCCAGGCCAGGAAGAATCGACAAGCCCGCGCCATCGAACCGAAAGTCGAAGCCGTCGAACAGTACGACAATCGCTTACAACATAAACTGAACGCCACCATCTGGGCGGGTGATTGCGCGAGCTGGTACAAAAACGCCCAAGGCAGCATCGTGAATAATTGGTGGGGGACGGCCACCGCCTTCTGGAAACAAACCCGCCGACTCGACTCAACTCAGTTTCTTTTTGAGTAAGCCTCCTCTCTCTTTTGCTTTCGGTGTTTGCCAGGAATTCCGCTGTCTGATGGCTGAACCTCGGGGGTTTTCAAAGATGAGCTTTTTGCAAGACCTCAACTTCTCAAGTTCTCATCTTCGAACGAAACCCGAGAGTTTTGCCCGGTTTTGAGATCGTCCGCCGCGAAATCTGAAATTGCGTCTGTCTGGGAATGGTCCGTTGTGCTGCGTTTGCAGCCAATTGTGAGACCACATCAGGGGATTGGGGAGATGGGGATTTTGTATTTGGTTCTTTGTACTTGGTTCTTGGCAGTTTGGATTCCAAAACCGAAGGACAAAAAACAAAGCAAGAAAGACGAAAAACCAAATTGCCAAAGATCGATCTCTCTAGCTAACACTGGTTTGTTGTCAGACAGAGTAGTCAGGAGTCGGGAGTCGGGAAACAGGATTCAGGAGACAGATATCAGTGAGGAAACCTCCTTGCCTTTCTCTAGTTTCTAGTTTCCAGTTTCTAGTTTCTAGTTTCTTCTCGGCAACTGACCACGAACCACTGACGACTCACAAAAACCAAATTGTCAAAGATCACGTTTTTGAGAAGCGACGATAACCGGACGCTAGCGAGCAACGGCGACCGCTTCGCGAAAGCGAAGAGGAAGGACGACGGCGCTAGAAAAAGCACCTCCCTTTTCCGGCTGATTTCGTCGAAGACATATCCAACCCAATCAGCCGCTGGGCGAGCAAACTCGCGACAGCGAGTGCGCTAGCGGTTGCTTAGCTTTTCCCCACGGTTCCGTTGAAATCATTTTTTGCACACAGTTCGCTCAAAAACGCCGGGTTCCAAAATCGAATAACCCCGAATGCTAACTCTGGTACGAGTCCGAGTACCAGACCAATCTTGTGTAGCGCAGCAACCGCTCAGACCACCCTCAGAATCGGGAAATCCTCAAGAAATCATCGAATCTGGTCGAATAAGCACTTGAAGAAATCAGAGTCGAGCACTATTGTCTTGATGATCGTTGCTTTACAGATAAAGACTTCGATTCGGTTAACAATTTTAAGATTGAACGCTTTAGTTTTGCGAAACATAGAGTTCGCAGAAAAAAGGCCGAAAGGTTCCCCCGAACCTTTCGGCCTTTTTTTTGTACCTAAAACATTAGCAAATGAAGACTTAGGGAAAACAAGAGATGTCTTACCAGATCATGATTGTCGTACTCTCAGCACCGCTCTCTTTTCTTCTGACAACGTTTGTTGCCCTACTACAACCGGGGTTACGGCCCCAATTCGTCAAACGGAGCTTGATGTTGGCGGCTCTATGGGGACTGCCGGTTTCCATGCTGGGAGCCATCGCAGTCGTTCGTCACGGCTTGTTGGAAAGTCCACTTTTCGGAATCGCTGGTCTTGGATTTTCCGTTCGGTTGGATCCTCTCACAGCCACGATGTTTGTGATGATCGCGTTACTTTCGGTTGTGATTGCCAAGTATTGTCTGAACTATCTTGACGGTGATGACCGACAAGGTGTGTTTCTCGGTCGGCTGGCAATGACCATTGCCTCCGTCGAAATGCTGGTCCTGTCAGGTAATCTGGCAATCCTGATGATCGCCTGGATCACTACCAGCTTGACTCTGCACAAGCTCCTTGTTTTCTATCCGAACCGACAGCGTGCGGTGTTGGCGGCGAGGAAAAAATTCATTGTCGCCAGAATCGGCGATGTCTGTCTGTTTGTTGCTGCCGGCCTGTTGTACTTTGAATACGGAACGGGAAATCTTGAAGTCCTGTTTACGAGTGTGAACTCAATGCGAGAAGTCGGCCAGATGGTCTTTTCGGTTGAATTATCTGCCGTACTCATTGCCATCGCTGCGATCCTCAAATCGGCTCAGTTCCCAACCCATGGCTGGCTGGTTGAAGTAATGGAAACTCCGACTCCAGTCTCAGCTTTATTGCATGCAGGGATTCTCAATGCTGGGCCCTACCTGATCGTGCGAATGGCTTACATCATTGACGGCACTCTGGTAGCCCCCTATCTGCTGATAGGTGTCGGAGGTATTACAGCACTCTTCGCATCCACCGTATTGTTAACTCAACCCGCAGTGAAAGTGGCCTTGGGATATTCGAGTGCCGCCCATATGGGTTTTATGCTGGTGGTTTGCGGTTTGGGCGTTTATCCAGCAGCGATGCTTCATCTGGTCGCGCATTCCTTTTACAAAGCTCACGCGTTTTTATCCTCCGGGAGTGTCATCGAGGCCGCTCGAGCCTCCAGAGTCAAACTTCCTTCTCGTTTGCGAAACCCCGGTCGAGTCGCGCTTACCCTCTTGCTGGCGATGTTCCTGTATGGAGTCTCGGCAATGGTGTGGGGTGTGGATCCTGTCCATGATCCCGCATTGATGGCGATCGGTGCCTTTCTGGTGATGGGATTGGCTCAATTGCTGGCTCCCGCGTTGGATTCGCAAGGCGGACTGCAGGGAAGTTTATTGGCGAGTGGTCTGGCGGTCGGTGTCACGACCGCGTTCTTTTCTCTCGAAGCAGGAGCACACGTCATCTTGCACGAAGTCTTGCCTCATCGACAGGCGTTGGGAACAGGTATGGTGGCTCTGACGGCAGTCATCTCAATCTCTTTTGCTGCTGTGATTCTGTTCCAAATCTTTGAAGTCAACCGATCTCGCTCTCGGTTGACTCGACAACTCGCGATTCACTTACGAAATGGTTTCTACGCAAATGCGATCTTCGATAATCTCATCGGTGCTCTGCGTCTCAGTACCCATCATTAAAAACTGATTGAGTCTCGCTTTTATAGAATCATCACTCCCCTGAAAGTTCGGGAAAATAAATATGTCTCAGGTACTCGTTCAAAATGAATCGTCGGCAGTGGACGCCTTGTCCCAAAACATCTACGAATCGATGCATCGTGCGTGTCGCCGCATCGCACCGGTCTGGCCTCTGGACAGTTTCGTGGCCGTGAATCCATTTCTTGGATATTCCGATCATCGCTTTGAAGAGGTCTCCGCGATTTTAGCGAACGCGACGGGGGGCCGCATGACGATGCCCGTCGATTACTATTTGAACGCGTTCGATTGCGGACAGATCACGCTGCAAGATGTGCAGACGGCGCTACAGAAATACGATGCTCCACACGCGGAGACCCCACAGGAGTTTCTCGCTTCGGTTCGAACATTCGCCAACGACGAACAACCCTCCGCAAAAGTTCCGACAGTGACCCAACTGGCCAGCCAGTTGACTGGCAAAGATTGGGAGGCGTTATCGAAGGATCGAGTTTCGTCGTGGGCTGCGGCTTATTTCGATCAGGGAGAAGCGTTGTGGAAATCGACCGATTCATCGGACTCTGTGTATTCTGCCTGGAAGTTCGAGGCTGAGATCGATCGCACACCGGAGATCATGGGGCTAAAAGGGTTTCGAATGGCGATTCAAACACTCCCGGATTCTCCGCGAGCGGCCGCGAAAAAAATTCTAGACGTCCTGTCTCCCATCGAGCAAGGTCGCGAGCTGTATTACTATCGTCTGTTGATGCAAGTCGGTGGTTGGGCCGGCTACGCCGCCAAGATTGTGTGGGACAACGAACTGAACGGAGCCGAGAACGATACGTTATTCGAGTTACTGGTGGTCTTGCTGGCTTGGGAATACGGTGTTTATTGTTCCCTACCGAGCTCCGAACTTCCTCAACAATGGACGGAATCGCAGTCGCGATTGGCCGAGTTGAGCGGTTCGTCGGCACTCGAAAAAGTCAGACAGGACGAACTGATTCTGCAGACCGCATTCGACCACGCAGAACACCGACGCACGCTCTCCCTGATCAATCGGGATGAGTCTCATCTTCCCGCCACAACAGGGCGTCCCGAAGCCCAGGCCGTCTTCTGTATCGATGTCAGGTCGGAGGTTTATCGCCGACACATCGAAACGGTCAATCCTCACGTCGAGACATTCGGGTTTGCGGGCTTTTTCGGATTTCCGATTGAATACGTTCCCATCGGTCATACTCAAGGATCTGCTCAGTGTCCGGTGCTATTGAAACCCGGTTACAAAATTCTGGAAGCGATGCCCAGCGAAGAAGAACAAGCAGCTGCGATCTCACGACGGACTCTCTCTCAGCATCTGGAGCGTGCTTGGAAAAGCTTCAAGATGGGAGCGATTTCCTGCTTCAGTTTTGTCGGCCCCGTCGGCCTCATCTATCTCCCCAAGCTGATCACCGATTCCATGGGATGGACGCGAACAGTGAAACAACCCGGCAAGAAAGGGCTATCCGACAAACAGAACCAGCAGAAAACGATGTCCATCGATCATTGTCAGCATGGAAAATATTCGACGGGCCTCTCTGATCAACAAAAGTTGGAATTGGCATCGGGTGCTCTGACCGGTATGGGATTGACTCAAGGGTTCGCGCCGCTGGTCTTGATCGCCGGTCACGGATCCAACACCACCAATAACCCGCACGCCTCCGGACTCGATTGCGGTGCTTGTGGAGGTCAGAGTGGAGAATCCAATGCACGGCTGGCCGTGGCAGTTCTGAATGACGCCAAAGTTCGTGCGGGCTTGAAAGAACAAGGAATTGAGATCCCGGAGGACACCTTCTTCCTGGCCGGATTGCACGACACCACGACCGATGCCGTCACAATACTCAATAAAAGAGATGTCCCTGAAAGCCACTTGGCACAATTGCAGACTTTGCAGCAACAGCTCGATCAGGCGGGACAACTTGCCAGGCAAGAGCGGTCCCGCAGACTTAACATACCCGCCAAAGAGGATGTTGATCGGGCGGTGATGGCTCGAAGCACGGACTGGTCACAAGTCCGCCCCGAATGGGGACTGGCAGGTTGCTCGGCATTTATCGTAGCCCCCCGATACCGAACGGTTGGGAAGGATATGCAGGGGCGAGCTTTCATGCATTCCTACAACTGGCAGCTGGATGAGAACTTTGAAACTCTGGAACTGATTATGACGGCTCCGATGGTCGTCGCGAGTTGGATCAGCCTGCAGTATTACGCCTCGACCGTTGAAAATAAAATCTTTGGAGCCGGTAACAAAACACTTCATAATGTGGTCGGCAAAATGGGTGTTCTGGAAGGGAACGGCGGCGATCTGCGCGTCGGTTTGCCTTGGCAATCAATCCATGACGGCGAAAATCATCAACACCCCCCTCATCGACTGATGGTACTGATTGAAGCCCCGATAGATGCCATTGAGAGAATTATTCAGAAGCACGACACGGTTCGTGAGCTCGTCACCAACGGCTGGTTGTCTCTCTTGGCGTTGGATCGCGGAGCATATTACCGCTGGACGAAAGATGAAACATGGGTGAAGGAGATTGAATAGCCTGAAGGCCACTGCGTATAAATTCTACATCAGCCTCGTCCGAGTCGCGTGCAATGGTCGTTCAGATCACCTGCGAATGCGGTAATGCTCTCAATGTTCGACGGTGTGCTTGACCGCGGTATGAAAACAATCAAGACACAAGGAAAGAAGAGTCCTTCCCAGCATGGAAGCTAACTTTCACCCGAACTCTCGATTTGTCTTTCCGAACCATTCATACAACACCGGCAGCAGAAAGAGTGTGAGGAAAGTGGAAGACAACAACCCCCCAATAATCACAATCGCCATGGGATGTTCGATTTCATGCCCCGGAAGATTCCCAAGTATCACCAGCGGGAGAAGAGCCAGGGCTGTGCTGGAGGCGGTCATGAGAATCGGAGCCAGACGCTCCGCAGCTCCCCGCAAGATTAACTCGCGACCGAACGGAAGGCTTTCTTCCTGCTGCAGGTGTTGATAGTGGCTGATGAGTAGGATGCCGTTGCGAATCGCCACACCGAAGATGGTCACAAACCCAACCATCGACCCCAGCGAAATATCTCCTCCGGCAAGCCGTACAGCGGCCACTCCCCCCACGCAAGCCAACGGAACACTGAGCATGACCATGATCGTCAGACGGATCGACTGAAAATCCAGATATAACAGCAAGAAGATCCCCACCAGCGTCGCCCCGCTGAGCAACATCAGTCGCTGAGAGGCTTGCGCCCGTTCGGCAAATTCTCCGCCGTACTCAAGATGGTATTTAGGGGACAGTTCGGCGACATCCTCTTCAATCGTGCGTTGGATGTCTTCCATGACACTCACCACATCCCGACCTTCGGCATTACAAGTGACGAGAATTCGCCGAGAGGCCTGTTCGCGATTGATCAGATTGGGAGCCGAATCAATGCTGATTTGCGAGACCGACTTCAACGGAATCCGATCCCCGACCGGCGACTCGACGAGCAGCTTTCCCAACATCGAGGGATTCGCTCGCACCTCCGGAGACGTCCTCACGATCACGTCGAAGACTCGATCCTGTTCGTAAACCTGACCGACTTTTCTTCCTCGCAACAGGGTCTGAACGTCGGCGTTCAACTGGCCGATCGTGAACCCGAACTGGGCCACCTGTTGCGGCTTTAACAGAATTTCCACCTGCGGCACTTCTACGAGCTGCTCTACCTGCAAGTCGTCAACGCCGTCCACCCCCTCGATGGCTTGAGATATCTCGACGGCTTTTTGTCGCAGAAGTGGTAGTTCGGGGCCGATGACCTGGATGGCGATATCCGCCTTCGTCCCCGTCAGGACTTCGTCGATCCTTTCCCGGAGGAACTGCTTTAACTGAAACTGGTAGCCGGGGATTTGCTCCACTAGGTCACGGATCTCTTTGAGAGTTGCATCGTAATCGGCGTCGTCATCGATCATGATCCAGACTTCGCTGACGTTCGGTCCCCAGGTATCTTCCAAGAGATCGGCGCGTCCGATCTGCTGGGCCACGCTGAGTACATCGGGTATCTTTTGCAATTCCTCCGCGAGATGACCGCCGACTCGTACCGATTCCTGAAGCGAACTGTCGGACTTGCCCGCCATGAAGACGACTAAATTCGACTCACGAAAATCAGGAAGGAACTCGCCCCCCAGAAACGGCAGCGCATAGGCGGCCGCAATCATCATGGCCAGCGAGGCCAGAACTGTGGCGGAACGGAATCGTAGAAAAACCGGCAGTACGAGACGATACAGCCCCGTCAACATTCTGATCAGCAGAGGATCGCGTTCTCGCTCCACAGAGGAGCTTCGTAAAAACACGAAACACATGGCCGGAGTTACCGTCAAAGCCACCAGCAAAGAAACCAGAATCGCCGCAATGTAAGCAAGCCCCAGAGGCCTGAAGAACGTACCGGCCAATCCCCCCATAAAAAATACGGGGAGGAACACCAAGATGACGATGAAGCTGGCGTAAACAACTGCGCTACGGACCTCCAAAGACGCGTTCAAAATCACTTTGAACGCCCGATCGGGATGATCCCGGCGGGCATTTTCGCGCAGCCTGCGAAGCACATTTTCCACATCGACGATCGCATCATCGACTACTTCGCCCAGAGCGATCGCCAGTCCTCCCAGAGTCATCGCATTCAGAGAACTGCCGCAGAGCCTCAACACGAGGATCGCTCCCAACAGGGAGAGAGGAATCGCCGTCAAACTGATCACAACCGTGCGCCACTGAAAGAGAAATGCGATCAGAATCAGCGTCACCAGCAGACATCCAATCAATAGAGACATCGACAAATTGCCGATCGCTCGTTCGATGAACGCCGCCTGACGAAACAACACCGGATGCAAAGTCACGCCGTCAGGAAGCGTCTGCTGAAGTTCGGTGAGCGTCTGTTACACGCTTTCCGAAACGGTGAGGGTGTTGAAGAAAGGCTGTTTATGAACGAGCAGCAAGACGCCCGGCTGGCCGTTGATGGTCGCGTCCCCCGGCTTATCGGCGGGTCCATTCACGACATCGGCGACCTGTCCCAGAGAAATCGGTATCCCCTGTTCGACGGCGACGGGAACAGCCGCCAGATCATCGGGCGATTCGATCCGCGTGCGTTGTTGAATCGGCATCCGCTGATTCGACGTCTCGATATATCCTGCGCCACCGAATCCGGTGGCCTCCTGAGAAGCGAGGACGACCTCATCGAGAGTGACGTTGTATCGTTGTAGTCGATGAGGATCGACCAGCACCTGATACTGTTTCACGTCGCCACCGAAAACTTCGACATGAGCGACTCCTTGCACGGACTGCAATCGTCGTCGAAACGTCCAGTCAGCCAGAGTCCGCAATTCCGCGGGAGAGACGGTTTCAGAAGTCAAACCGATCATCAGGAGGCGGCTGGTCGATGCAGCCAGGGGCGTCATGCGCGGTGCCTCGACGCCGGAAGGAAGTTGCGAGACGACCTGGGTCAGTCGCTCGGAGACCAACTGGCGTGCGTCGAGTACGTCGGTTCCCTCTTCGAAAATCACCGTCACGACCGACAACCCTTGCGCGGAAGAAGACCGCAGGATCTTCACGCGGCTGACTCCGTTGACGGCCGATTCCACAGGAACCGTCACTAGCCGCTCGACTTCCTCCGTCGAGAGTCCGGGGGCTTCGGTTTGAATGCTGACTTGCGGCGGTGCAAATTCCGGAAAGACATCCCAGGGAGCGTTCCCGACCATCACCGCTCCCGAGACCATCAGCACCACCGAGAGGAGCAGAACGACAAGTCGCGAATGAAGTGAAAACTCGATGAGTCGGCTGAGCATATCAGTCGTCATCCTCCAGTGAGATCTGCCCTTTGAATTCCTCTCCGTAGAGGGCTTCCGCTCCCACCGTGACGATTTGTTGTTCTTCCTTTAATCCCCGTGTGACGACGACCGACTCGTCAGTTAAGTCTCCGAGTTCCACCTGCTGCCGACGGAAGGACTTTTCGTTGACGCGTACGTAAACCCAGGCATTCCCGAAGCCATCCCAGACGATCGCTGAGCGAGGTACGGTCAATTGCTCGGTCGCCTGCTGGGTGGGTAATCTGACTTCCACAGGCTGACCTGCTCGCAGCAACCCGGAGGTATTGTCAATTTCGTAGAGTAAATCAATCGTGCGCCGGCCCGGTTCGGTCGACTGCGTCACATTGACCGGACGCGCGGCAAAGGTGGTGGGGAGTCCCGGTAGGGTGACCTCAATCTCCTCCTCCGGAAGGATTTTAAACACATCGTCAACAAACAGCGGAATTTTGACCCACATCGTCGACCAGTCAACCACCGTCCACAACGGGTCGCCCTGGGTGACGAATTGACCGAGAACCGCTTCTTGAGAAATAATTCGTCCCGTCTGAGGAGATTCAATAACGACCTCCTTTAATTCCAGGTTCGCACCGTAGGGCTCCTTCGGCAGGTAGGGGAGTTTGTCTTGAGATTCTCTGTAGGCAACCTTGGCTCGTTCGACCGTTTCTTCCAGTTCCATCAGCCTCGTCCCGGCAACCGTCCCTTCGGGAGTCTTTTTGAGACGTTCCAGTTGCTGCTCGGCCAGTCGCAAGGTCACCCGCGATTGATTGATCAAGATGTCGGCTTCCTCTTTCGCAAGCACCATTTGTGCTTCTTCCTGAGGGGAGAGGAAAACCTTCAATTTCCCCAGCGGCTGCTCAGAAGCAATCTGTGTACCGATTTCGAGTGCGGCTTCTTCGTCGAGTGGAATGAAGTAGCCTGCTGAGGGAGCTTTAATCACAGCTTCCTTACCCGGTTTGGTCAATACCCAGCCGTTCGACCGGATGGCACTCGGAAGCAACTTCTTTTCGATCGGTGCGACTTTCACTCCGATCATCTTTTGTGCTTGCGGCGAGAGTGTCAAAAGTGCGGACGATTCGGAGAGGAGTTCCTCCTGCTCAGCTTCGAGTTCAGACTCTTCCTGTGATGAGCAACCACTGTGCGTAAGCGACACAACGGAGAGTAAGATCGCAACGATCGTCCGAAGAATAATCCTCTGCGTCAAATGATTTGAGGGATGATTTTCATTTTTATCCATGCTGACAACATATCAGAAGAGAGGAAATTTCCGCCAGCATGTAACTTATCAGCTCCTCAGGATATTGCACCCATGAGAAAATAATTCCTCTTTCGAGATGCCGTTTCTATCCAACTCCCGCTGCGCAGAGGTCGTTCAGACCGTGGAACGAAGCGGGAAATCCTTCGAAGTTCAGAGGTGTTATCAACCAAATGCAGAGACGGGCGATTGGCAAAAGACCGAGGGCGACTTTCCTGCATCGGTCACGCCAAAGAAGGTCAAATTATCCTGTCTTTCGGCGTCCGGGTCGGCGACGATAGTCAGTCTCAGAATCGCGTTCGGATTATGTTTAGTCAGGCTTCGAGGAACCCATCGATGCGTATTGCTACCGGCGGAATCATTCACGAAACGAGTACCTGCGTTGACACACAGACGACGCTGGAAGATTTCGAACACGATCGAGGAATTATCCGCGGCAATGACATGCTGACACGGTTTCGCGACACCAACGTCCAGACCGGCGGTTTCATCGAAGCGGCGGACGAGTATGGATTCGAACTCGTTCCGCTGTTGCGAGCGGCGGCATTTCCAGGAGGACTCATCCGTCGGGAAGATTACGACGCAATCAAATCCGAGCTGGTCGAACGCCTGAAAGCCGCCGAGCCGGTTGACGGTGTGTTGCTCGACCTTCACGGCGCGATGGTTGTGGAAGGGATCGACGACGGAGACGGCGATGTCATCGAAGCCGTGAGGAATGTCGTGGGGCCGGACGTCCCGATCGGCGTCCCTCAGGACCTGCACGGAAACCACACCCGGAAACGGGTCGAACTCGCGGACGTGATTGTGGGATACGACACGTTTCCCCATATCGATATGGCGGAACGGGGAAAGGAAGCGGGGGAAATTATCGTACGAACGATCCGCGGCGAGATCCGACCGACGATGGCGATCCACCAGTTACCGATGTTCTGGAGTACGGCCTGCCAGGTGACCGCCAAGCTGCCCATGTCTGACGTCATCGATCGTTTGCATGAGATGGAACGTCGCGAGGGTGTTCTCAGTATGACTGTGGCAACCGGCTTTCCCTGGGCCGATGTCCCGGAAGTTGGCAGTTCGGTGATTGCCGTCACCGACGACAATCAGGATCTCGCCCAACAGCTGGCCGACGAACTGGGTGGCTGGATTTGGGGAAATCGTCATCGCTGGTACGCGCCTCCTGTATCCGTACGGGATGCACTGGCTCAAGGGGAGCAACAAGGCAAATACCCGATTCTCCTGGCCGATCACGCCGACAACACAGGCGGCGGTTCCCCCGGCGATTCGACGGAAATGCTGCAAATATTCCTCGACATGGGTCTGACCGATGCCCTGCTCCTCTACATGGTCGATCCCGAAGTCGCCCGGCAGGCTCACGAGGCCGGAGTGGGTCATCGCATCCAGGTAAGTCTCGGCGGGAAGTCTTCACCCGTTCAAGGACCGCCCGTGAACGCCGAAGCGGAAGTCGTCGCGATCTCCGACGGTGCGTTCGCCTACGACGGGCCGATGTTCGCCGGTCTGACGGGCAGTATGGGGACCTCCGCCTGGCTGAGAATCGGGGGCGTCAATGTGGTCGTTGTTTGTTCCCGCGAACAGCCGTTCGATCGGGCCTTTGCACGCAGTTTGGGGATCGACTGTTCCAACATGCGATACATCGGATTGAAATCTGCCGCCCACTTCCGAGCGGCATTCGAGCCGATAGCCGGCTCTATTTACAACATTGACGCCGCCGCCATCCACACGCATGATTTTTCGAAACTACCTTATAAAAAGCGCACGCGCCAGGTGTTTCCGGTGGAAATCCCACCCGACAGCCTTTGAAGAATGATCGGCGGTTTGAGATGCCTTAACAGAACAACCCTGCGGAACATCGCACGCCGTCATAAAGAGGGGTAACTTGAATGCGTCGGCTCGTTCTCACAGCTTGAGTCAGACAAATGCTCGAGGTTTCCGGAAACACGCTTCTTCCCGATTGACGGGTCCTGTATTCTGCACGGAAGATCAATGGAACTCGTCAATTCATCAAACGACGTTCAACTGGCTGCCAGGTGGAATCTATGAGCGGTATTATCGGACACACTCTCTATGCCATTCTGGGAGGGAGGGCGGCTGCCCAGCGGAAACTCCCTATTGCTCCCCTGATCCACCGACACTTCAGCAGCTACCTCTGTGGTGCCTATCTGGGTTGTGACATCCAGACGATGCCGGAGGCGATTTGCGTCCAGACGGGAGAAGAAGTCGGCTATGGCACCGCTCCACTGGAGAAGAGTCCGATTACGGGAGGTGAGGTCAAGCCGTGGACGTTGACGTTTGAAGAGCGTGACTATCGTCCGCGGGAAATTCATCGCCTGTTTTACGGACGGTCTCATCTGGTTTTTGGTTGGATCCCTGCCGAACGGAAACTGGCCATTCCCTGGGACCATCTCCCCGACTATGTGGCCATGACGATTCAGGATGCTCTGGAATTGTTTGAACCGGGGGAACGGAAGTTGGCTTATCTGTTCGGTTGGGTGGCCCACATTGTCAGCGACAGCTTGATTAAATCGGTTCAGCCGGGGATCACGCTCGACCTGCTGGATGGCAAATATACGCCCGCCAATCGTCCGATTCAGGATCTGGTCTCCTTTCATCAAATCGGACGGGAGGAATTCGGGCTGAACTGGAAGAATCTATTATCGGATCTGGCCGATACGCCGGTCGAGGAAATTCAACTGCACTATATGCGGACGGGGCGTCCTCGCGGTCTGCTGGGAACACACTTTCCCGATGGTTGGGCGATTGATCAGACAGAGTTGCTCAGGCGGGTGCTGTGGGAAAATCGTCGCTATCAAAAGATCCGGAATCCCAGACTCATCAAACAATATGAGCTGAAGAAGACTAACAGCGGCTGGGAATGTGACCCCGAACTCAGTCTTCGCACGGGTGGCTTGAGTTACGCGGAAATGGTCGAACTCGCCGACGAAGCCGATTTTCGCCACGCTCTTTGGCAAATGGGGGAGGCGATCGGTTCGATGTTCGATCAGATCGTCCAACGGGTCCCCGACTTGCAGAATCTGTTCGACCACACCCAACCATCATGGAAAGAGATCACCCGACGCTGGAGTTCCTGAACCTTTGCAATCATTTGAGGTGCCTGCGACTGAGCGGTTTCATCCTCGATTCATGCAATCAGGTCAGTCTCTTTTCGTGGGAGCATCAAAGCTGGCCTCAAAAACAATGTCACCCGCTTTGTTTTTGATGAGGAGTGAATCAAGGCGAACGACGCCTGCGGATTGACCCGGATCGAGACGGATCGACAGCACCGGTTTCGACGTCGTAAAATGAACCTGGTAATCGTGAAGTTTCTCGTTGTGATTGAGAGAAAAAGTTTTGCTGCGTTCGCGAAAGAACTGCGGCTTGACGCCCCGCTCTTCCCAAAAGAACTGCCCCCGTCCCTGAGTCGAACAGGACATCCTCACTGCGACCACATAATCACCCGCGGGCAGCGGTTGCGGTAACGAACGACTCAGGTAAGGATCACTTCCCAGACTCGTGATCACGAGTTGTCCCTGTTCCCGTTTGAGTCGGCAATTTCTCGGCGTCCATCCCGCGACGGCGGGAAACGTCTGACGCTTGCCTCGTTTCGATCGATCGGCGGGAACGCCAATCTTCTCAGGCTGAAATAACTGCGGATCGAACTTCGGATTCGGCACCGGGACGACGGCACCGGTTTCCTTGAGATGCTGATCGATCAAGGCGTCGAGTTCCTGCACCAGTTCCGGATGTTGGGCCGCCAGGTTGTCGGCTTCGCCGATATCGTCATGCAGATTAAACAGTTTGTAGTCGTGCGTCGGCTGGCCGTTCTTCAACTTTCCGCCGTGAAAGACGCGAATCAGTTTCCAGTCTCCCCGATGCACGCTGACCGCAGGGGGCAACCAATCGGGAACCGCAGGATTGTGGGGAAAGTAGGTGAAAATCGGGCCTCGATCGAAGGGTTGGCCTTTCAAGATCGGCAAGAGACTGATGCCGTCGAACGTCTGGCCCGGCTCAGGTTCGAGACCGAGAACATCGAGTAACGTCGGATAGAAATCGACGCTTTGAATGCGAGTCGCGGAACCGGACGCAGCGGGCACAACTCCCGGCCAGACGATCACCCCCGGACCGCGGATTCCACCTTCAAACATGGTCGCTTTGCCGCCGCGCAGCGGGCGATTGCTGGTGGGTGTGGTGCCATCGATTTCGTTGTACATGTTCCCGCCGTTATCGGAGGCAAACACAATCACGGTCCGGTCGGCCAGTTCCAGCCGATCCAGCGCATCGAGCAACGTACCGACCGCGTCATCCATACTCTCGATCATCGCCGCGTAGGTGGGGCTGCGCTGTTCGTCATCGGGATCGACCTCTCGGCGGTAGCTGTCGATCAGGTCCTGTTTGGCATCGAACGGCGCATGCACGCTGAACATCCAATAGTTCAGAAAGAACGGCTCATCCCGATGCTGTTCCATCCAGGAGACCGCCTCTTTCGCCATCCGGTCTTCGAGATGCTCGTTCGGAATTTCCGGATCGTGGTCGAAGTCCTTGAACTTCCACGGAGCGACGTAACTCCCCGCCGGACCGGGACCGGGATGATGGGGGATGTCCACATCGAATCCATGTTGCAAGGGAGAATAAGGTTCGGGTCCGAGATGCCATTTGCCGAAATGAGCGGTGGCGTAACCGGCGTCTTTGAGAGTTTTGGGGAGCGTCTGGTAACTGGTTTTGAGACGCGTGACCGATTCGGTTCCGATCTGCTTCAGTGAAGGATGCGCGGACTCTTTAACAGACGGCTCCAGCAGCACCAGAGGCGTGTGACAAACGGGAGCCGTGATGCCGTGACGGGCGGGAGAGAGACCGGTCAGGATACTGGCCCGCGTCGGCGAACAGAGCGGACTGGAAGAGTACGCGTTGGGGAACAGCATCCCCCGTTGCGCCAGTCGTTCGATGTGGGGCGTTTTGTAGAATTGAGTCGTCCCGAACAGCGTGGTATCGGACCAGCCGAGATCGTCGGCCAGAATGAACACAACATTCAGTTTTTGTTCCGCGGCCTGAACCGCGGTGGCAAGCATCAGCAGAATCGTTAGGGCGAAAGAGCGCATGATCAATCTTCCTGAGCAGGGGAGGCTTCCGGCGACCCGGATTCCGAGTGCGTCGGATGTTCGTGACCGTGAGTCACGCGATCCAGAATGAGAACAGCAAGAAAAGCCGCAGCAGCAAGGCCAACAGCGAACAAAGTCTCTCCCGTCCACTCTGCCGGCCAGATATTGTCGAACTGTTTCAATTTCAGTTCGTCGATGTCGGGAGTGAGATCGACTTTGAACGGCCAGATTTTCCGCAGCGAACCGATCATCAAGCCGCACAACACCGCCAGCATCTGGGTCTCGTGACGCTCCAGTAACCATTTGAGAAACTTGCTGAACCCAATTAGACCACAGAGACAGCCGAGACTGAAAACCGTCAACGACAAAAACAGATCGACGCTCCAGTCGAGCTTGAGAAACTGCTTGATCATGCCGGTGATGTCGGTGTACTTGCCGAGAATCAACAGGATGAACGCTCCGCTGATGCCGGGGAGGATCATCGCGCAGATGGCGATCAACCCCGCGACGAACAAGTACCACGTCCCGACCGGCGGATTGGTCAACAGCGGCAAACCGACCACCCAATACGCCACCGCGGCTCCCGCGATCACCAGGACCGCTTCCGCCGGTTTCCAGCGCGGAATCATCCGGGCGACAATGACCGCCGAGGCGGCGATCAGTCCGAAGAAGACCGCCGAGGTCGGCTGCCGATGGTCGTGAAGCAGGTAATGCATCAACGACGCCAAACCGCCGATCCCCGAAACGGCCCCGATCCCCAGAAATAGCAGGAATCGAGAGTCGCAATGCCGGGCCGCTTCCCCGAATTTCCGTTGCTTGAGGAGCGACAGAAATTCGAGATCGAACCGACTGATCGCCGCCACGAGACGCTGATAGATATTCAGGATGAGCGCCATCGTCCCGCCGGAAACACCGGGGATAATGTCGGCTCCGCCCATCAGGAAACCACGTCCGATCTGTTTCAGGTCTTCTCGGGAGATCACGTGAGCCTCGGCAGGAATGTCGGAAGGAGGTGCTTGAGTTCTGATCGCCAACTTGGCAGAGTGAGTTATCTTATCCTCTCTCACCTCAATTGCGTACCGTCGGGACTCGAATCGAGACCGGTCACAGGAAACAGAATTATGAAAGGCCCCGGATTCCGTTACGACATCGATATTAGACGACTCTGGGAATGCCCGGCTTGCGGAAATCGAATCCGACATCTCGGCAACGTCACCGCCCGGCGCTGTTCGTGCGACGCGGGCGAGTGGATGCGTTTGATCGAAGAGAAAAAAGTGCGGGAATTTCCAGTCCGGGAACGGATCGTTATTCCGGAGGAGGAACCGCTCGAACCCGACGAAGAACCGACCCCCGAAACCAGCGTCAACGAAGCGGATTCTGAGAGCCAATCGGAGTCGATACCGACCGCCGAGGAGAGTTCCGCGCCCGCTGAAAAACCGCGCGGCAAGAAAAAAAAGAGAAACAAGAAGCAACGCGCCGCCGACAAAAATTCGTCTTCGCAGGATCAGCCCGAGAACTCCGGCGATTCTCCGAACCACGAGACGTCAAACGGCGAGAAGAAAAAGCCCGCTGCGGATGACGACGACTCGTTCGGCGAGAACGTTTTCGACGAGTGATAAAAAACACCCCGCCGAATCGCTTCGACGGGGTGTGGAAATTCTGATTCAGCAGTGCTGACTACGACTCTTCGGAATTCTCCGAGGGTTCATCGGGAGCCGATTCCTCGCCCGATCCGACCGAGGCCATTTCGGGTTCTTCGACGCTCCCCTCAAAATCGAGTCGTTTCGAATCGCCCACTTCGATCACCTTGACGGTGATTTTGCTTTTCCCCTCGAAGCTGCCTTTGAGCAACTCTTCGGAGAGAGGGTCTTCGATCCAGTTCTCGACGGACCGACGGAGCGGACGAGCCCCGTAATCCATATCGCTCCCTTTCGAGATGATGAACTCTTTCGCATCGTCCTCCATCACGAGAGTCAGGCCGCGTTCGCCAAGACGATCGCGAACTTTCTTGAGTTCGATATCGACGATCGCTTTGAGGTTTTCCTTGGTGAGCGAACGGAAGACGACCACTTCGTCGAGTCGACCGAGAAACTCCGGCTTGAACTCGCGTTCGATCGCGTGCTTGAGTCGCTCTTTCATGTTGTCGTAACTCGTGTCTTCATCGGCTTTCGAGAATCCGAATACGTTGCCCTGATGGATCACTTCCGCACCGGCGTTGGTGGTCATGATCAGGATCACGTTTTTGAAGTCCACCTTGCGACCGAAGCTGTCGGTCAGGTGACCTTCCTCCATGATCTGCAGCAACATGTTGAAGACGTCCGGGTGGGCTTTCTCAATTTCGTCGAGCAGCACGACCGCGTACGGACGACGACGAATCTTCTCGGTGAGCTGTCCCCCTTCTTCGTAACCGACGTATCCGGGAGGCGCACCGATCAGACGACTGACGTTGTGCTTCTCCATGTATTCGGACATGTCGATCTGAATCAGGGACGACTCGTCGCCGAACATGAACTCCGCCAGCGTTTTCGCCAGCAGCGTCTTACCGACACCGGTCGGACCGGCAAACAGGAACACACCCGTCGGACGCTTCGGATCCTTCAAACCGCTCCGCGAACGGCGGACCGCTTTCGAGATCTGCTTGATCGCTTCGTCCTGGCTGACGACTCGCTTGTGCAATTCGTCTTCCATCGCCAGCAGGCGGACAGCATCTTCGCTCGACAGACGAGTCAGCGGGATACCGGTCATTTTAGCGACCACTTCCGCGACCACTTCGGCATCGACGACGCCGTCGGTCTCGCGCGATTTTTCCCGCCATTCGTCGGTCAGGGTCTCTTTTTTCTTCTTCAGTTTGTCCGCCTGATCGCGAAGATTGGCGGCTTTCTCGAAGTCCTGATTGGCGACGGCGTCTTCCTTGGCGGTATTCAGCCGTTCGATCTCTTCTTCGAGTTCCTTCAGATCCGGAGGACGCACCATCGACTTCAGACGAATGCGGGCACCCGATTCGTCAATCACGTCGATCGCCTTATCCGGCAGGCAGCGTCCCGTGATGTAACGGGACGACAGCTCGACCGCTTTTTCCAATGCGTCTTCGGTGATCTGGACGCGATGGTGTTCTTCGTATCGAGGACGCAGACCTTTGAGAATCTCGACGGTCTGTTCGTCGCTCGGCGGATCGACGGTCACCTGCTGGAAGCGACGTTCCAACGCGCCGTCTTTTTCGATGTATTTGCGATACTCGTCGAGCGTCGTTGCCCCGATGCACTGTAACTCGCCGCGCGAGAGCGCCGGTTTGAGGACGTTGGAGGCGTCGATGGCCCCTTCCGCACCGCCGGCACCGACCAGTGTATGCAATTCGTCGATGAACAGGATCGTGTTCTTCGCACGACGCACTTCGTTCATGACCGCTTTGATGCGTTCTTCGAACTGACCGCGATACTTCGTCCCGGCGACCATCATGGCGAGGTCGAGAACGACGATTCGCTTGTCGCGCAGAATTTCGGGAACGTTGCCGTCCACGCACATCTGAGCGAAGCCTTCGACGATTGCCGTCTTACCGACACCCGCTTCCCCGAGGAGAACCGGGTTGTTTTTCTGACGTCGGCAGAGAATCTGAATGACGCGTTCGATTTCCCGTTCGCGGCCGATGACCGGATCGAGTTTCTGTCCGCGGGCCAGTTCGGTCAAATCGCGACCGAAGCTGTCGAGAGCCGGCGTCTTGCTTTTGCTCGTTTTCCCCGAACCGCCGCCCGATTGGCCGCGGCCTTCGGTTTCGCCCCCTTCAATCGTCGTGCCGCCGAGTAGGGTCAGCACTTCGTCGCGGACGTCTTCGAGTTTGAGTCCCAGGTTCATCAACACCTGAGCGGCGACACCTTCCTGTTCGCGGAGCAGTCCGAGCAGCAGGTGTTCGGTTCCGACGTAATTGTGATTCAGGTTCCGCGCCTCTTCCATCGCGTACTCGATGACTTTCTTGGCACGCGGCGTCTGAGGCAGTTTGCCCATCGTGACCATGTCGGGTCCCGATTGGACGATTTTCTCGACTTCCAGCCGAATCTTACGCAGATCGACTTCGAGGTTCTTGAGGACGTTTGCCGCCACTCCCGAACCTTCTTTCACGAGACCGAGCAGAATATGCTCCGTCCCGATATATTCATGATTGAACCGCTGGGCTTCCTGATTGGCCAGTTGCATGACCTTCCGAGCCCGATCTGTAAACCGTTCGTACATCTATCATCTCCTTTATTTCTCCGTCTCACGGCCAAATGCCGCCGACCGAGGGGTCTAGTTTTGTATTCTAGGCAATCGGGCGGGAAATTTCCTGCCCAGTTTGGTGATTCTCAGTAGGGTGTTCCGTCATTTTTCCGGATTCGGCCCCACAATTGTGTAAATCTCGTCCCGAATCCGCTCCGTCTCGATCTCGAACGCCTCGAAGACTCTGTATGAGACACTTTTTTGGGGCGAATGACCTCACGAGTCCTCCTCTGCAGAATCACTGTCCCATCCTCACTAAGAGTTCTCCAACGATTTCTTGCCTATCTAATCCGAACTTCTCGAGCATCGAGATCACGATGCCTCCTCTTTCTTCCAATATCCCAAGTAGCAAATGATCGACGTCAATCTCGGACGCCCCCATACTCTCAGCCACAGCTTGTGCACCATACATGACATACTCACTGAGCGATGTGAGTTGAAAAATGTTGTCGTGGTTCCGATTTCGATCTGTAAACGATTCTTGCTCAACGAATTCTTTGACTCGCTGAATAGAGATCTCGTTCTCTGCCAAGAGTTCGTAACTGATCGTCTTTTCTTGCTGCAAGATGCCCAGAAGAATATGTTCCGGCCCCAGAAATGTATTCTTGAGTTCAAACATCGCTTCCGCTGCGCTCAACATCACTTTCCGGGCATTGTCAGAATAGGCTGGAATGTTGACGAGCCCTTTTCGTTTTTGCCGGATGGTGCTGTTCGGCTGTTTCTGCGGTCGAGCTGTGATCTGTTTGGTTTTTTTGTGTGATGGCCGGAGTTGCTTGGAATCTGAATCTCCTAACGAAACCATGTCAGGTCCCCATTGGATGATCTTCTCAACTTCCAGCCGAATCTTACGCGGATCGACTGCGAGGTTCTTGATTACGTTCGCGGCGACTCCCGTCCCTTCCTCCACGAGACCCAATAATATGTGTTCGGTCCCGATGTATTCGTCATTGAATTTATTGGCTTCCTGAGTTGCCAATTGTATTACTTTTCTGGCGCGGTCCGTGAATCGTTCATACATGGCAGAAGTCTCCCCAAAGTCACGAGTCAATGAACAGCAATTCACATGCCCAAGCATACTCTTACACCCACTCTTTGTCGTCTGGAAATCGGGGAGACAATTCGTCCCTGGAACTTAAACCCTGATCTCAAAACCGTTTCCCATCTTGCACGCCAATCGGGAATTTCTCCCTCCCACACAACTCCTCCTTGACGGTTGATTTCCGCAAGTCGTAATTCTCCAATAGGTTCAGCGAACAACTCTCGTCGAAAATCTTTCGCAATCGATTCAAACTGAACTTTCCAGGAATTTCCCGCCGTGTACGACCACTGGACTGAAGCCGTCCGCCGCATCCTCACCTCGGCAGCCAATCTGGCAGCTTTTCGAGAGCAGGCGACGATCGAGCCGGTCGGTCTGTTGTGGGCGTTGGTTCACGACGAATCCCGCGGCAGCGAGATTCTCGAACAGGCCGTCATCACCGTCGATGCGTTTCACGTCTACTTCCCCGACTATCCGCGCGAACTTCCCGAGGACGCTCCCAAGCCGATCGCCGCTCCCCGGTTGATGCTTTCCACCGCCAGCGAGTCGGTCTTCGACGCCGCGGGACGGGCGGCGGGAGAAGCCGGACGACACATCGAATTGGGGAGCGAATACCTGCTGTATGGATTATTGACGACTCCCTCGGAAGCGAAACAGTTCCTCAACGAACGAGGCCTCTCCGCCTCGCAACTCGAAGCCGAACTCTCTCTCCATTCCGGCTTCGAGACCGAACCGATCAGCGTTGAGGAAAAGCTCTCGTTCGACGGGCCGACTCCCGGCGATCAGACCGACGCCTGGAGGATGATCGACGCCGCCGCCAATCGCTGTTCCGAAGGAATCCGCGTCGTCGAGGACATCGTCCGCTTTCGGGAAAACGATCCGACCGGCACCCGTCTGCTCAAAGAATGGCGACACGAGTTCGCCACCCTCGTGAAACTTCTCCCCGCGAAAGAACGACTCGCCAGCCGCGACACCACCGGCGATGTCGGCACCACGATCTCGACCAAAGCCGAACAGCAACGCGCTTCGTTTGCCGACCTGCTGACCGCCAACTTCAAACGGGCCGCCGAGGCTCTCCGCACGATCGAAGAGACCGGCAAGCTGCTCGGTCCCGCGCATCGCGAGATTCCCAAACTGGCGGAAGCACTCCGCTATCAGGTTTATACGCTGGAAAAGACGATCGTCCGCACGCAGTCCATTCCCGACCAACTCGCCAACGCGAAACTGTACCTGCTGGTCACCGAGGCGCTCTGCAACACCTCTTTCAAGCAGGTGATCGAAGACTCGCTCGCCAACGGCGTCGATATCATCCAGCTCCGAGAGAAGACGCTCGACTCAAAGGAATTTCTCGAACGCGCCCGCTGGGTCCGCAAACAGTGTGACGACGCCGGCGCGTTACTGATGATCAACGACCGACCCGACCTGGCGGTCCTCTCGAATGCCGATGGCGTTCATCTCGGACAGGACGACCTCTCGATCGCCGAGGCGCGACGCATTCTCGGTCCCGACAAACTGGTCGGTCGTTCGACGCACAACATCGAACAGGCGCGGACGGCCGTCCTCGAAGGAGCCGACTACCTCGGCGTCGGCCCGGTCTTTCCCAGCGGGACGAAAGAGTTCGAGGACCATGTCGGTCTCGATTACGTCCAGCAGGCGACCGACGAAATCAGCATTCCCTGGTTCGCGATCGGCGGCATTCAGGAAACGAACATCAAAGAGGTTCTCGACGCCGGTGCGAAAGGTGTCGCGGTCTGCGGCACGATCTGCGGCTCTTTGGAGCCCGGTTTCGCGACGAGTCGCATGAAGCAGGTTCTGACAACTTAAGCAAATGGATGGTGCGAATAGTTGGCCACGGATCACACGGAGAAAGACGGATTTCGCTGATGAATTCCCGACGACACGAGCGAGGGAGAGAAAAACTCGCGTAATGTCGCGGCGACGCCGGGATAATTGGTGTCCTATTTCTCAATCGGTTTCCCGTCCGCTCCGTAGGGATCGATGACGGTCACCTTGTCTGCGCCGATCAGCTGGATCAAATCCGGCAGGTCGTAAGACCTCAACGCTCCGTGCATCGTATTTTCCAGTTGATCGATGGTCACTTCGGTTTCGACGACATCGCGCCACGAACGCAAGCCATTGCGGAGTTTGACGGTGGAGAACAATTCGGGTTCCAAAGCGGCAGCGTGGAGCGCGAGAACCGTCGCATCTTTGACGGCAACCAGTTCGACTCGCGACAGTTCCGGCATTGCTTTGCGTAAATAACGCGACGCAATCAGCAAATCGCCGGTACGGATCTCAACCAGTGAGATGCCCATCATGTACATGTTGTAATAAGCAGCGGCGTTCGGTCCCGAGTAGGTTTCACTGAATCGCCAGGGCGTCGATTCCGTTTCCCCATAGCCGGAGAGATCGACGGCCAGCACAGGATGACCGGCTCGAATACTTTCCTGAATTTCTTCGCTGCTTACTCCCTCTGATTTTCCTTCCCCGTTGACATAGAGAATTGCAGGTTGCGTAATCTTTGTTGGTTGAAAGTACAACATGGGAATCGGAATTCCCCAGGCATTGTTGAAAGACAGCTTTTCGATGGAGTAATCGGATCGATCGATCGTCTGATACACTGTCACCGGATATTCTGATCGGGAAGACGGAAATTCTCGTTCGCCTTCCAGTTGCCAACGGACTCGAAAAACGGCCTTCTCTTTTTCGGTCTGGGGGAGTTTTCGTTTGTTGATGAACAGAGCCAGTTTCTCCCGATACAAATCGAATACAGACTTCGCCCCCTCCAGTAACAACACCTGACCGTGAGGCGTGCACTGCAACTCGGCATCGGTATGCACAGCAAACTCGTGTTCGGTCACTGGTTTGTCGATGTCGAGAAGCCAACGCTGCATCCATTGGGTGACGGCGATACGGAGCGGTTTTGTGAAGCCGTGCTTCTCATCCGCTTCCACGAGGCTGACTCTCTCGGAGATTCCGAGTTTTGTGTAGAGTCGTTTGGCTTGTCGATACGATTCCCAGGCCCCTTCGATGGGGACGAAATCGTGAGTCGCCGAGCTGATCAATACCGCTCGCGGTGCGGCCAGCATGATAAAGTCGGCGTGATCGAGCCCGTACGCCGTTTGCGCGAAGATGTTCTGTTCCGCGTCGCCGGGGCCGGGTCGTTCGTTCTTGATCCGAGTCGTGGTGATGAAACAACCGGGAGACGCCGCTTTGATGCGATCGTCGAGCGCCATCAGATAACTGGTCATCATCCCGCCCCCCGAGTTCCCGGTACAGCCGAGCCGGTCGCCGTCGATATCGTCGCGCGATTGCAGATAATCGAGACCGCGCATGCCGTCCCAGATGAAGTAGGTCGCCAGGTTCTCACCCAGAAGAACGGGAGCGACGCCGGTCACGTTATGCTCAGCGGTCGCTTTGAAGGGGGCCGTCGCGTGATGGTCGTCATCCTGTTCGAGTATCTGGTTCCGCTCCCCCTGCCCCGGCGGATCGTAGCAGAAGGCGGCCATGCCGTGCTTGGCGAACATGATGCAGATCCGCTGGTAAGACTCGTACGCCTTGCCGTTGGCGGAGTGCCCACACGGGACGAGAACGGCGGGATGTGGACCGGCGGTTTTCGGGAGATACAGATTGGCGGTGACGTAAAACTGCGGACGACTTTCGTAAATCACTTTTTCGAGGCGGTAATCGGGTTCGTCAATCGTGCCGACGATGTTTGCGTTGAGAGGCGTGCGTTCGGGGAAGCCGCCCAGACTCTGGATGAACTTACCCCGTAACTTCCTCTGCCATTCGGCGATTTGTTCGGGTGTCTGCAACGCTTCTCGTTCTTTGAGTCGTCGGTCCAGAGCCTCATGAACCAACGGACGGAAGGCATCCTGCAGATAAGTGACTTTCTTCCCCGGTTCCGGTTTGGGCAGGACGGACAAGTCCTCTGCGGAAACGGACGCCGATGAAAAGAGACAGGTTAAACACAATAGAATTCTGTTCATTTCTTGCGGCTCACTTTCGAACGGTCGACCGCTCGTTTGAGTTCATTAAAAAGCTCGGTGATATCGGGGAGCAGAAAGTGAGCGTTCAAGCCGCTCGGATTAGGCAGGACCCAGACCACCGCCTCGCCGATCGACATCTCCTGACGACCGACCTCTCCTCCTTTAATCCCAAAGGCGGTCCGGAACGAGGTAATGCCGAGAAAAGCGACGAAACGCGGTTCGTATTTTTTGACTTTCCGGGTCAGCGTTCGCGCGCCGCGCTGGAGTTCGTCTTTGGAAAGTTCGTCGGCTCGCGCGGAGGCTCGGGGGCAGAGATTGGTGATTCCCATCCCGAAATCCGGCAGGCGGCAATCGTCGAACGCCAGTAGCTCTTCATCCTCAGGAACAAAGTCACTCATGTTGAGAGCCGGCCAGAAGCGATTCCCCGGTCTGCCGAAATGATGCCGGACCGCCGCCGAGTACAAACCGGGATTGATGCCGACGAACAGCACATCGAGGCCGTAATCGATGACGTCGTTGACGCGATTGCTGGTTGCGGCGGCGACTTGCTCTTTGGTCGGTTTCCAGATCGGTTCTCGTTTGGTTCTGCGGGGCATGCCTCCAAACTAACAGGAGAAGGAAGGCGTTGCACGCGTTTGAATCACAGCGTTCTCGACGAATCTATGCTGCGGAGAGAATTCGGACTCGCCGATTGAGAAATCGTTTCCGGCGGGGTACGTTGCAAACAGAGAATCACCTTCAGATATTGACGAGAACCACTCATGAAACCGTTGCTCACGACTCTGCTGCTTGCATTTCTCACGGGACCACTAATTCTGGCGGCGGAGGAGCCGTTTGAATTTCAGGATCGCAAGCCCCGCGAGTACAAACTGACGGCCCGGGCCAGCGAACTGGATTCCCGCGCGAAAGAGCATCCCGAGATCGACTTCGTCTTCGAGAAGGACGGCAAAGTTCAGGATCTCCAGCATGCGATCGTCAACACGCGAGTGAAACCGCGCGGGAAACTGGTCATCTGGTTGATGGGTTATAACGACGGGCTGTTCGAGCGAATCAGCAGTTACGGCTTACACGGGATTCAAGTGCATTACGCCAACCGCTGGTTTTCCAAAGTCTGTCGGGAGGAACCCGTCGGCGAACATTGCCGAGGGAACGTCCGACTCGAAGCGGCGACCGGTCAGGATTTCAGCGATCAGGTCGATATTCCGCAACCGGACGGCATGATGGAACGTTCCTATCAGTTTGTGAAATGGCTGGCGAAGGAGAATCCTCAGGCGAACTGGGACTACTTTATCGACCCGGACAAGAAGCAACTTCGCTGGGAGCATGTGATCGTCGCGGGAGCCTCCCACGGTTCGACGACCGCCGCGCGATTCGCCAAGTTTCAGAAAGTGAGCCGGGTGGTGATGTTTTGCGGTCCCCGCGATCAGTATCAATCGTGGCAGTCGCTTCCCTCGGCGACGCCCGAGAATCGGTATTACGGATTTTCTCACGTTTTGGATACGGGATGGACCGGGGACCATTACTGCCGCAGTTGGGAACTGATCGGTTTGAACAAGTTCGGTCCGATTGTGAATGTCGATCGGGAACGCGCGCCGTACGGTCATACCCGACGACTCGTCACCGACTTCGACGTCAAAGGCAATACCCGCCGGGCCCACAGTTCGGTCTTACCGGGCGGAAACGCCGGCAAGAACAAACGGGGTGATTACCTGCATGAGGAAGTCTGGCGGTATCTGTTTACCCACAACAATGAATACTTCGGAAATCCAGTTCCTCTGGATGACGGTTGCGAGAAGGATCAGCGTTGAGTTTGACGGTTCGATCGATGAAAGATGGCTCGTCAGACGGAAATTCCCGAATTGTCTTGTCTCTTTTGTCGACGGGGTTCTAAACTGAAGAGAGTCGCAATCGTCCAGGAACTTGCCCATCCCCGAGAAAATTTGCGATGGATCACGGCCAATCATCGAAGCTCAACCCCTCGGATAGCGAGCGTCATCTCGATCGCTTGTTACACGATACGGACTCTCTCTATCATTCGCTGGTCGAAAATCTTCCCGTCAGCGTCCTGCGAAAAGATCTCGAAGGACGTATCGTCTTTGCGAACGAACGCTTTTGCGAAGAAGTGGGGAAATCGATCGATGAGCTGATGGGGCTAACCGATTACGATCTCTTCCCGGCGGAGCTGGCGAAGAAGTATCTGGAAAATGACCACGATGTCATGCAACAGGGAGAGGTCTTCCACAGCGTCGAAGAACATAGCCTGCCCGACGGACGCAGTCGATTCGTCGAATTGTTCAAAAGTCCGGTGCGGGACAAGTCCGGCGCAGTGAACGGCTTGCAGTGTATCTACTGGGACGTCACCGAACGCCACGAGATGGAATCGCAACTGACGTACGAACGTCATTTGCTCGATAACCTGATGGATCATCTGCCCGACAGTATCTACTTCAAGGATCTCGACAGTCGTTTCCTGCGGGTCAACGAAGGTTTGACGATGAAGTTCGGCTTGGAGGATCCCGCCGAAGCGATCGGGAAAACGGATGCGGATTTCTTCTCGCCCGAACATTTTCGCGCAGCGCGGGAAGATGAATTGCGAATCATCGAATCGGGGGAACCGATTTTAGGAATCGTCGAACGAGAAGTGTGGCCGGATGGTCGCGAGTCGTGGTGCTCCACGAGTAAACTGCCGCTACGAGACGAGCAGGGTCACATCATCGGAACGTTCGGCGTCTCGCGGGATATCACCTTACAGAAACAGGCGGAAGAGGAGCTGCGGCTGGCGAAGGAAGCCGCCGACGAGGCGAACAAAGCCAAAAGCGATTTCCTGGCGAATATGAGCCACGAGATTCGGACGCCGATGAATGGCATTATCGGGATGTCGGAACTGCTGATGAATACCGAACTCGCACCCGAGCAGCGCGAATACCTGAGTATGGTCAAGCAGTCGGCGGACGCGTTGATGAGGCTGCTGAACGATATTCTCGACTTTTCCAAGATCGAAGCCGGGAAACTCGAACTTGAATCGATCAACTTCCATCTCCGCGACACAGTCACCAACACCGTCCGGACCTTGTCGGCAAGAGCGGCCGAGAAAGGAATCGAACTGGCGTGTCGGGTGGATCCCGAAATCCCCGATCATATGCGGGGGGATCCGGGTCGCTTGCGGCAAATTATCGTGAACCTCGTCGGGAACGCGATCAAGTTTACCGAATCGGGGGAAGTTTATCTGAACGTCGAACCTCGCGAAGTCAGCGATCAATCGATTCAACTGTTATTCTCGGTCAGCGATACCGGCATCGGTATCCCGAAAGAAAAACAGGACAAAATCTTCCAGTCGTTCGAACAGGTCGATACCAGCACGACGCGGCGCTTCGGCGGAACCGGCTTAGGGCTCTCGATTTCCTCGCAACTGGTCGATCTGATGGATGGTCGTATCTGGTTGGAAAGCGAGGTCGGAAGCGGAACGACGTTTTACTTCACCGCCTCCTTTGCTCCGGCGGAAGAAGAGATTCAGCGGCATGAGGCGGACCTGGAACGGTTTGAGGGGATGCGGGTTCTGATCGTCGACGACAACAAAACCAATCGACGGATCCTTGAAGAAGTGGTCAAAAGCTGGGGGATGATTCCGGTGATGGCGGAGAGCGGTTCCGCGGGTCTGGCGGAACTTTATCGCAGCGTTCACGAAGAGAACCCGATTCGACTGGTCTTGCTCGACTGCATGATGCCCGGAATGAGCGGGTTTCAATTCGCGGAATTGGTCCGGGCGAATCCCGACTTCGACGAGTCGGTGATCATCATGATCTCTTCAGCGATTCGAGCCGGGGATGCGTCACGCTGTCGCAATTTGAACATCGTGCGGTGTATCACCAAACCGGTCAAGCAATCGGAATTACTCGATACGATCCTGACGAAATTTGATTTGTCATCGGTACAACAGTCTCGGGATGGTGACGTCTCCGACGCGGGTTCTTCCGTCACCAGCAAACGGGTCTTGCTCGCGGAAGACGGTCAGGTGAATCAGGAAGTCGCCGTCGGATTTCTGAAACAGCGCGGACATCGAGTCACGGTGGTCGAAAACGGTCAGCAAGCGATCGAGTCCCTCGAGCAGGAACCGTTTGATGTGATCCTGATGGACGTTCAAATGCCGATCATGGACGGATTACAGGCGACGCGAATCATTCGAGACAAGGAGAACCAGAGCGGCGAGCACATCCCGATCGTCGCCATGACGGCGAACGCCATGAAGGGGGACCGTCAAAAATGTCTCGATGCGGGAATGGATGCGTATCTCGCGAAACCGATCGATCGGGAAGAACTGTACCGTCTGGTTGAAACGACTTGCGCTTCGGAACCGGAGAGTCGGCCGATCTTCGATCGTCTGGAAGGGGATGCGGAATCGCCAGACTCAAACGATCCGTCGAGCGAAACGATGATCGATTGGGAACGCATGTCAAAGAAACTGCCGGGCGGCGCGGAGGGAGTCCGGAAGCTGGCGGGAATGTTTATCACGGAGTCTGAACGAAAACTGGATACGATTCGCGACCAAATCCAGGATCGAGACCAGTTGGATGAGTTAAGACGTGCTTGTCATACGTTAAAGAGTTCCGCAGGCATGTTTGAATGCGAGCCGTTGGAAGAACTGTCGTTCGAACTGGAACAATTGGCGGAACGGGGAGAGCAACAAGAATTTCAGTCCCGATTTTCTGAGTTGGAAGAGTTGGTGAAGCGGACGCAACAATGTTGCGACTTCTTCCTCAACAAGTCTCCTTGAGGTCTCTGGATGATTTCAATTGGTGTTGAGGTAAATTCATGGCAACTCTTCTAATTGTCGACGACAATCCTCTCGACCGGGAACTGGCCGCCGGGTTTTTGCGGGAGGAAGGCTACAAAATTGAATTCGCCGAACACGGCGCCGACGGCTTGCAGCAAATACGCGAACGGGCTCCCGATCTGGTGCTGACCGATCTCGATATGCCGGAATTGAACGGCTTGGAACTCGTTCAACAGTTACAACGGGAATCCCCACTGATCCCTGTGATTTTGATGACCGCCAAAGGGAGCGAGGAGATCGCGGCGACGGCATTGAAAGCGGGTGCGGCGAGCTACGTGCCCAAGCGCACCCTCGATTCCGGACTGGTGGAGACGGTGCGGATCGTTCTCGATTCGGCGCGCACCGAGCAGATGCGAAAAAAAGTCTTTGCGGGAATGATTTCGACCGAATCGAATTTTGAACTCGGATACGATCCGGGGGCGGTGACCGCGATGGTCGATCACCTGCGGGACTCTCTCGGCTTAATGAAGGTCGTCCCCGAAGAAGATTTAACACGCATCAGCACCGCGCTTACTGAGGCGCTGATCAACGCCCTCGACCACGGCAATCTGGAATTGGACTCGAGTATGTTGGAGGGGGAGGACCCTTCCGAATATCATCAATTACGCGAGCAACGAATCCAGAAATCACCCTTTAAAGAGCGACGCTTGCGAGTGCATGCACGCATCAATCGGATGGAAGCGGTCTTTACGATCTCCGATGAAGGTCCCGGCTTCGATGTCTCCAAAATCCCCGATCCGACAGACTTCGAAAATCTGATGCGACCTCACGGCCGGGGGTTATTGCTCATTCGGACGTTCATTCCCGACGTCTCCTTCAACGACAAAGGTAACGAAATCCGTCTCCGCATTCCGAAAGCCGGAGGGGCTACTTAAGTTCCGGGTCGTTCAACGCGTCTTCCTGTCGATAGAGCGACGTGGAGATGTATTGTGTGGGAGGGAGTTCCTCCCCTTTGAAATGGGCGACGATCGATTCGATCACTTTGATCCCCATTTTGTCGGGATACTGGATCGGATCTGCGTAGATTTTTCCTTCTTTGATCGCCTGTTTGCCTTCGGGTTGGCCGTCGAATCCGATGATGATCACCTCGTCTCCGAGTTGGGCTTTTTCGAGCGCCGCCCGCGCTCCGAGCGCCGCCGGGTCGTTGATCGCGAAGATGCCGGCGAGATCGGGATTGCTTTGCAGGGCGTCTTCGGTGGCTTTCAGGCCGACCGCTTTGTCGCCGTTGCTTTCGAGCGTGTTGACGATTTCGATTTTCGACTCCGCGGTCTTGTTATGCTCGTCGATCACTTTTCGGAAGCCGTTTTCGCGAAGTTCGCACGATTCCGAGCCTTCCTTATTCAGTACGATGATCTTCCCGCCGTCCGGTCCCAGCGCTTCGATCATAGCTTCCGCGGCTTTTTCGCCTCCTTCGAAGTTATCGGTTGCGACCTGAGTCAGGATCTCGACTCCTTCTTTATTGCAGGGGGTATCGACGGTGATGACGGGAATGTTCGCTTCGTTGGCGGCTTGAATGGCGGGAACGATGGCGGCTGACTTCACGGGGCTCACCACAATCACCGACACATCCTGGACAATCAGATCGTTGATTTGATTATTCTGCGTGGCGGCGTCGTCGTTTGCACTCAACGCAATCACTTCGTAGCCGTACTTCTCGGCTTCCGCTTTCATGTTGTCGGCGATCACTTTGAAAAACGGATTGTCGAACGTTAGTAGCGAGACTCCGATCGTGCCGCGCGGCGCCGGTTTCTCTTCCTGAGCGGAGTCTTGCGAGTTCGAGGAGGTTTCGGAACCTCCCTGGCAACCGTAGAGAGCGAGCGATAAGCAGAGTAAGGCAAACAGGAAAAAAGGATTGAGGCGCTTCATGAATCACAGTCCTTCGAAGTTGGAATCGCGTGTCGCGTGTGTGGAGCGGGAGTTGTTCAACGGGCTGTTAAGGAGTCGTCTCTGTAGACTCTTTTTTCTCGGACGTTCCCATCAATTCCCAGGCGGGAACCCAGTCGATGCCGGTCAGTTTCATATCATAGGTGTCCAACAGCCGGTGGTGCATGTCTTTGAGATGAGCGGCTCCGTAGAAGACGCCGATTTTTCGTTTCCCGGCGTCAATCTGTTCCTTCATCACCTGCAAAGCGACTTTATTACGTTCGGTGACAATCGTGGAACCGTCCGGGCCGTTCAATGCGTCAAGCATGACGTCATTGTTTCCGAGTTCTTCCGCCATCGCCCGCTTGAGCACCATCGGTCCGTTCTTGCGGTCGAAGATCGCCGCCAGCAGCATGGCGTCGTTCACTTGAGTCGGTTTGTCGGCCTGTTGCGCGAGGCTGGCGCGCATCATGGAGAGAAACATGGAAAGGGGCGACTCGTTTTTCTCCTGCATCGATTCCCAGAACTGTTCGGGAGACATGTCCGCATGCACGAAATTCTTGGCCTGGTAGTCGATTTGTTCCAGTTGAAACTCCAGTTGCAGCAAATTCTTCATAAACCCCTGCAACGCGGAGACGGGACTCGCATTTTCGCGGCGGCCGTTCGCCGGAATGCGCGTTCCTTTGGGAGCCACCAATTCATACAACAAAACGTCGTAATTCTTGAATCGTTCATCAAGCCGATCGTAGTAAGTCTGGTCGCCAATATGCACGGCACCGATCAAATCGACGACCACGGTCGGCTTCCCTTTGCGTTTCTGTTCATACCGGGCGATGGCGGTATCGAGAGAAACGAGTTGACCGTCGTCCTGTTTCAGGACGCGAATGAAACGCGGGTTCTTCTCGAGGGCCGCCTTCGGAGGCGGAGGAGCGGTGTCTGCGCATTTGGACTGGGCAGTCGCCGTTCCCCATAGATTGGTCACAGCCAATGCAACAATAAACAGGATCTGCTGAATTCGATTCAGAGGCATGATAGAAATCTCGGTCAAGAATAAGTTCTCACGGGTATCCTCAATTATACAGCAAACGGCTCATTTCTCAGCAGAATTGTTGTGCCAAAACCGGATGATTCAACGATTCTCACAAAGACGCAGCTTGAGATTACGCCACGGAACACGATAATAAGGCTTCCAAATTACTCTGCGGATGCTCTGGATGCCTATCACACGGACGTTTCTCGACTGGTCTCGCCCCGCTCTGGTCGCGTTATGCGATTATCTGTTCGATCCGGTCGCCGAACATGGAACCCTGGATCTGTCCGATCATTTGATGGTGGTTCCGGGGGGACGTGCCGGTCGGCGGTTACAGGAGTTGTTGGTCTCCATGGCCGACGAACGCTCGATCATTCTGGTGCCACCGGAAATCGTGACCCTCGGTGCGGTTCCGGAACGGCTGTATCTGCAACAAAAACCATTCGCCGACGATCTGACGCAACATCTCGCCTGGATTCGCGCGTTGCGCGAATTCGACCGGGATCGATTGCAGCCGTTCTTTCCCAATCTTCCCGACGACGACAGCTTTCTGGCGTGGAAGCCGTTCGCGGAGATTCTGGCCAATCTGCATCGCGAACTGGCGGCCGACAATCTCGATTTCGGCGATGTGATCTCCCGAGGGAGTCAACTCGATAACTTTCCGGAGGTGGCGCGCTGGAATATCCTCCGCGAAATTCAGGAAAACTATCTGACTCTTCTCGATGAGTTGAATATCTGGGATCGGCAAACGGCTCGGCTGTTCGCCATCAAATACGAGGAATGCCGGACCGACCGGAACATTATGCTGGTCGGGACGGTCGATATGAATCAAACGACCCGCCAGATGCTCGATCAGGTGGCCGACGATGTCGAATCGATCGTCTTTGCTCCGGAAAAATTCTCTCCACGCTTTGACGAACATGGCTGCCTGAAACCGGACGCGTGGCGATATGTCCTGTCGGAAATCAAAGACGAACAGATCCGGATCGTCGGAAAGCCCGGCGATCAAGCGGACGAAGTTCTGCGGACGTTGGGAGATTTGAACGGTCGCTATGCGGGAGAAGATATTGTCGTCGGCGTTCCCGATGAATCCCTGGTGCCGGTCGTCGAACAACGACTGGAATCTGCCGGATTGAGAAGTCGTTACGGCGTCGGACGAACCATCAAGCATTCGCTCGCCGCGAAGCTGCTGTTGCAGCTTGCGGACTGGCTGGACGAGGAAACGGTCGTCGCTTTTCAGAATCTGTTGCGACATCCCGCCGTCGAGCAATACCTGCAACGAGAACAGATCGACGGCGACTGGCTCACCGAACTCGACCGTTATCGGAACAAACATCTGCCGGTGAAACTGAACGCTCACTGGCTGGGAAAGGAAGAAGACCGCCAGACGATTGAAGATGTCCACGAAGCCCTGTCGTCGCTGCTGAAGGATTGGAAACATCAGCAGCGTCTCCTCCCGGAATGGTCGCCGGCGCTGGTGCAGATTCTCTCGAAACTGTTTGACGGCAGGGAGTTATCCGCCGCGGAGCGGAAGGACTGGTCCCTCATCACCGATGCCATTCGATCAGCGCTTCAGAAATTTGCCGATCTTCCCGAAACGCTCGTTCCCGCGGTCAGTGGGGCGGATGTGTTGCGTCTGCTGCATTCCGAAATTGCGAACACCGAGATCCCGCCGGAGAGCCATCCCGACGCCATCGAATTGCTCGGATGGCTGGAACTTCCCTGGGACGATGCTCCGGTGCTGGTGGTCACGGGAATGAATGAAGGATTCGTCCCCTCGTCGCAGAACGGCGATCTTTTTCTGCCGAACCAGTTACGGCAGATTCTGGATCTGGAAGATAACCAGCGTCGCGCAGCTCGCGATGCGTACGCGCTCAGTGTGATGGCGGCCTCGCGAGCGGAATTCACGTTGATCGCCGGTCAGATGTCGGCGAACAACGATCCGCTTGTGCCGAGTCGCTTTCTGTTTGGAGATTCTCCGGAATTGAATGTCTCCCGAACGCTCAAATTTTTTCGCGAAGAATCGACGAGACCGAGCTCCGTTCCCGGACGACTGCGGGCAGGTCGCGAAATTGCTGAGTTCTCACCGCCGCGTCTGGAATCGTACGCCACGCAGTTGGAATCGATGCGGGTGACGGAGTTCCGGGATTACATCCAATGCCCCTACCGCTATTTTCTGAAACATCATCTCAGATTGAAGTCTGTGATTTCGTCCGCGGAAGAACTGGACGGCGGCGCGTTCGGAAATGTACTGCATGAAGTTCTGGAACGATTTGGTCGCCACGAGGAAATCCGCAGCCAGACGAATCCCGAACCGATTCGCGCCTTCCTGAACCACGAACTGAACCATTTGATGGAAGCGTTTTACGGCACAGATCCGGAGCCCGCCATCCGCATTCAAACGGAACGCATGCGAGCCCGCCTTTCCAAATTTGCCGAATGGCAAGCCGGTTGGAGTGCCGAGGGATGGCGCATCGAACACGTCGAAGAAGAGGTTCGCCGCGAACACGAAGCGGAGTTCGAGGTAGACGGGACGCCGATTCTGTTACGCGGGCGCATCGACCGCATCGACATCCACCAGTCTTCGGGGGAGGTCATGGTGTTCGATTACAAAACGAGCGACTCCGGAAAGACGCCCGAAAAGACCCATTATCGAAAACAGAAAGGCGAATGGATCGACCTGCAACTCCCGCTCTATCGGCATCTCGTGAAATCGCTCGGGATACAGGCGGACGTCGAGCTGGCCTATATCAACCTCCCGAAAAAACTGGATGACGTCAAACATCAACCCGCCAACTGGGACGCCGACTTGCTGGCGTCCGCCGATGAAAAGGCGCGGGAAATCGTACGAGCTATTCGGGAGAATATTTTCTGGCCGCCGAGCGACGATGGCGGTTTGATGCAGGAATTCGCCGAAATTTGTCTGGAAACGACCGTCCTCGAACCGGACGACGAGGAGGGAATGGAACGATGACTGACCTCTCCCAGCAGTTTCCGGACACCGTCATCCGAGCCTCGGCAGGCACGGGAAAGACGTTCCAGCTTTCGAATCGCTATCTCGGTTTGCTGCATCAGAATCAGCCGCCGGAACAGATTCTCGCCAGCACGTTTGCCCGCAAAGCTGCCGGCGAAATTCTGGAACGAGTGATGATGCGTCTGGCGGAAGCGGCGGAAAGCGAGAATGAGCAGCGGGAACTCGAAGACCATCTGAAGTCCGGGCCGCTGACTCAGGAGCGTGCGGCGATCCTGCTTTCTCAACTGGTGCAGCATCTGCATCAATTGCGGGTCGGGACGTTGGATGCCTTCTTCGTGCAGACCGCAAGCCATTTTGCGTTGGAGTTCGGTCTTCCCGGCGGCTGGACGATTCTGGAAGATCTCGACGATCGGGCCTTACGCATCGAAGCGCTGCGGCAGATGCTGAGAGAAAAGTCGAAGTCGTGGGACGAACTCACTACGTTAATCGGTTTGCTGCAGAAAGGGGAAAGTGCGCGGGATGTCGTCGATTCTCTGCTGACGACGATCGATGACTTTTACGCGCTCTTCCAGGAGACGGAGGCTCCCGCATGGACGGGACAACCGAAGCTGCCGACGCTCTCCGAGGAACAGGTCGCACAACAGATTCTGGCGTTACAAGAAGCCCCGCTTCCCGAAAACGGTCATCATAAGAACGCCCACAAGGCGTCGATCCAATACGCCCAACAGGAACTGTGGGACAATTTCCTGTCGGCGGGATTTCCCAAATGCATTCTGGCCGACAACCTCGTCTTCTATCGAAAAGAGATCGAACCGCTATTTGTGGAACTGTACGAGCCTTTGGTGACCCATGCTCGCGGCGAGGTCGTCAACAAACTACTCTATCAGACGGAGGCCACCTATCGCCTGCTGGAGTCGTTTCATGCCTGTTATCATCCGCTCAAGTTGAAACGACGCGGCTTGCGATTTGAGGATATCAGCCGGACGCTCGCCGAGAATCTGCCGCGAACCGAACTCCAGCATATCGAATTTCGCCTCGATGCCTCTCTGCATCATCTGCTGTTGGATGAGTTCCAGGATACGTCGCTGTTACAGTGGAAGGTGATTCAACTTTTCGCCAAAGAGGTTAACCGACAGAACGAGAAAACGTTCTTTTGTGTCGGAGATGTGAAGCAGGCGATCTACGGCTGGCGTGGCGGGATCTCCGAGATTTTTGACAAGGTGGCGAGTGAACTCGACCAGATTCAGGAATTGCCGCTCGACGAAAGCCGTCGCTCGGCTCCCGTGATCATGGAGGTCGTGAACGAAGTCTTCGGATCGTTGTCGACAAATCCCGCACTCGGGGAGGATCCCGACGTCCAGCGTACCTGGCAAACCCGCTTTCAGACTCACAAAACCTTTCACGAAGACTATACAGGGTTCGTACAGCTCGAAACCTACCCTGTCGATGAAGACGGGAAAACCGATAAATGGCGAAAAGCGAGGTTCGTTGCTGAGAAAGTCGCCTCGCTCCATCGCGAGCATCCGGGCTGCACCATCGGAGTTCTCACGCGCACGAATCAAACCGTCGGTCGCATCATTCACTACCTCCGCAATCCCGTCGCGGGGACGCGAGAACCGGTCTTCGCGAGTGAAGAGGGCGGAAACCCGCTCACCGATTCCGCCGCCGTCATCTACATTCTTTCCCTTATGAAACTCGCCGCCCATCCGGGAGATCTCGTGGCCCGGTTTAATGTGGTTCATTCGCCGCTCGCGGAGATCGTGAACTACAAAAACCACCGCAGCGATGCGACGGCTCGCGCGGTGGCCTCGCAAGTGCGGCAACAGTTATTGCAGGAGGGCTACGGCCCGACCATCGAGAATTGGATTCGACAATTGGCTCCCCGTTGCGACCGACGGGAACTCGACCGCCTGTTGCAACTGGTCGAGCTCGCCTGGCAATATGAAGAACGGGCGACGTTGAATCCGCTCGATTTTGTGCATTACGTCGAAGAAACGAAAGTCGAGTCTCCTTCCTCGGCGGACGTCCGCGTGATGACCGTCCATCAATCGAAAGGGTTACAGTTCGATCTGGTGGTGTTGCCCGAGCTGGACGGAACGATCGTCAGCGGACGCGACAAATACATCGTCGATCGAGCTGAACCGACAGCTCCGGTGACACGGGTCACGCGTTACTTCAGCAGTAGACTGCTGCCGTTGATGCCGGAGGAAATCCAGATCATGTTCGAGCAGCATCGCTCGCGCACCATCAACGAAGCGCTGTGCCTGCTATACGTCGCCATCACCCGGGCCGTTCATTCTCTCTATGTGATCACGGAACCCAATCAGAAGCCGGAATCTCTCCGCGCATCGACCATCCTGACCAACGCGCTGTCAGAGGAAGACCCGGAACCCGCGACGGTGCTGCGGGAAATCGGTGATCCCGACTGGTACGAACGACATCGAGCGAAGTTCGAATCGCGGACCGTCGAACGCGAACCGGAACCTGCGGAAGAACTGACGTCGATTCCGTTGGCGCCGGCGGGAAGTCGGCGTTCGAGAAACCTCGACATGATCCAGCCCTCGGCGCACGAAACAGGAATCGCCCCCATGTCCGAATTACTCCAACCGAGCCGGTCTCTGGAACGGGCTCGGGGGTCGTTGATCCATGCCTGGCTGGAGCAGATCAATTGGTTGGACGAGCACAGACCGACGGAGGACGAATTGCGGAAAGTCGCCGGTCAGTTCAGCCGTCCCGGTCTCGATCTGGAAGAGACGCTGAACTGGTTCCAACAGCGTTTGGAAATCCCTGCGTTGCGTGCCGAGTTAGACTCCCGGCAGTATCGCGCTGAGGTTGCACCGTCCCTGTTTCCCGATCTGGCTGAAGAACTCGCGAACGACGAGATCGATCTGGTTGTCCAGCGGGAACGAAGAATCGTTTATCGAACGGACCGCGAAATTGTGAACGGCATCGTCGATCGCATGGTTCTGTATCAGCGCGACGGCCAGGTGATCGCCGCCGATGTCATCGATTACAAAACTGATTTCGCCGACGACGAAGCGTCCATCGAACGGTTGAAGGAGCTTTACCGCCCGCAGTTGGAAAAATACGACCAGGCCATGCAAACGCTCTACCAGTTGGAGGAAGAGCGTGTCGTGTTGCGGTTGGGGCTCACTTCCGTCTGCGAATTCCGCCGACTTTAAGAGTCTCGTTTTTCTTCGTCTATCCGTCCATTGCGTGCCGTTTGAAACTCCACCATTGATTCTGTGGAACGGCGGCAGCCACAGCGATGATAGCCAGTTGCACGAGGCAGAAGACTCCGAGAGCAAACAAAACCCCTTCGGTGAATCCATACGAGTGGAGGCCGACGCCGAGCTGGTTAACGCCGAACCACGACCAACTGGTCGCGATATTGCCTCCCATCGCCAGACAAGCGAGACCGCGATCTTTGACCATACCTCCCCAGCGGGCGTGAAGCACTAACGCATTCCACAGCACGATAATCAGGGCTCCGTTCTCTTTCGGATCCCAACCCCAGAATCGACCCCAGGAATCATCCGCCCACAAACCTCCCAGTACCGTTCCCACGAAACTGAAGAAGATCGAGAAGCAGAGAATACCGTAAATCATCCGGATCAGATCGCGCGACGCACTTTTCTCCAGAGTCGGCGTCAGGAATCCGCGCACGAAGTAGGCGAGACCCAGGAAACCGGCGACAAAGGTGGTCGCGTACCCGAAGGTGATACAGACCACGTGAGTCGCCAGCCAGAATTGCGTATCGAGGACGGCCTGCAGAACCCCGATCGTGTCTTCTCCGATGGCGAGAAACTGTGCGATCAGAAGCGTTCCGAAACTCATCGCCGACGAAATCACGACGGCGATACCGATCGGATACAGCCATTCCAAAAGCAATCCCAACGCAATCGCTCCCCAACCGATGAAGATCGCCGAGGAGTAGAGATTCGTCACGGGAGGACGCCCCGAAATATAAATCCGCGAAGCGAGTCCGTAGGTATGGACCACCAGCAGAAAAACAGTAATCCAGAACGCCGCATTACGCAGAGGAACCGACCATCCAATCCAGGAAAGCAGCCCCAAAATAAACGCGAAGACGGAGATCACGGCCGCATAGTAGTAGAGCGAAGTATGATTGAAATAGGCTTCGTAGGCGATTCGTTCTTTATCCATTCCGGGAGGAGGCGCATTATCCAGGAAGGCCAGATAACCGGCGACGGCTCGATTGAAATCCTTGACGTCTTTCTCAGCATAAGCTTCGCGGATTTTGGTGAACTGCTTGGTGAGCGGATTGACCGGTTGATTGACGAATTCTGCAATCTCGGTCTCGACGACGCTCACTGGATAGTATTCCCAATCGTCTTCATACTTGGGCTCATCCGGATCGACCTCTTCCACGTCGAGGTCCATGGTGGGAATCAGTAACGGGGCTTGCAGACGGCTCAGGTATTCCGGATAGGCGGCTCGCAACTGCTGAATCTGTTGTATGCGGGCGATCGCCTCCTCGCGGTTTCTCATAAACTCTTCTTCTGTGGGAAGTCGAAAGAGATCTTTGGGCAGAAAGCCTTCGCGAATCTGCGAGTAGATTTGAATCTTCTCGGCGACTTCCTGAAGCTTCAAATCCATTAATGAAATTTTGCCTTCTTTTTCTCCCTTTTGAATCGCGGAAACTTTTTCGAGATGAGCTTGGAGTTTGTCGACTTTGGAAGGGTATTGTTGCGCCTCCTCTTCATTCTCCGGCGGAGCGGAAATTTCGTCGAAGGAATAGAGAAAGCCTTTCCGGTTTTCGAGATCGAGAAATTGTTGCGCTTCCAGATTCTCGATGTAAAAAATTTCATAGCCGTCCGCCCGAGTCCCGATCATAAACTTCTCATCAGAATCGGGATCTGTCCCTTTGACGGGGGTCATCAAGTCGATCAAAAATTGAATCGCGGGTTGTTTCTCGTCATTCAGATCCTTGAATTCCACCTTCTTGGACAAAGCGCGAAGCGTATTGCGGGCGACCGAATCGAGAGGTTTGAGGCGCCCTTGTTCGCGGACCGGAATTTGCCCGAAGGCGTAGAGATTGATTTCTCCCTCTTCCGGTTCGGGCGTTCGCAGGTGACTTCCCAGATAAAACGCCATCAACAACGTGATCGCCAACGGGAACCAGATCCCCACATTCGACTTCCAGGATCGTTCGGTCGGCTGCGGAGCCGAAGAAGAAGATTCCTCGTCCAGTTCGGAGCCCATCGCCGCCTCCACCGGCGTTTGTTCGCGTTCTTTGCGGTTCAGGAACCGCCCCAGAGTCAACAGAAACTGGGCCAGCATCCCGACCGCCACGATCATGCAGGAGACGTAAGGGATCATCCAGCCGGTATTCGTCACCACGGAGAGAGTCGTCGAATCGGGACCGTTAGGGTCGTCGAACATCCCCGATTGATAGAAGGTTTCCCCACTGTAACGAAGTGGGTTGTTCATCCAGATTTTCGCTTCGAGCGTATTATCGGTTTCTTTGTCCTGCAGCACGATTTGCGAGGAGTAATCGCGCGGGGTGCGGGTTCCTTCATAGTTGATTTGCTCAGCGTTTTCGAGGTAGACCGAATACGGCTTGTAGAGTCGTTTGAAGCGGAGGAAGACCTGATATTCCTCATCCCCCACGGTGACCGTTTCCCCCTGATCCATCGAGGCCGGTTGGACCGAGAGCAGGTTCTTGCTGAGAATCTTATCGGGATTTCCTTTCTCGGTGATGGTGACGTAGGCAGACGGTTGATCGACCTGTTCGCTGCTGCTCGCTCCGGTCGCGGCGGCGACCGGTTCGGGGGCGAATTCTTTCCCGAATCCGCCGGTCACTTTTTTCTGGTCCTCTCCGGAAGCGCGTGTCAGACGTGCGTTTTGAATGTATTCATCGATGCGAATATCGAACGGCAATTCTTCGTCCGAAATGAACTGCTCTTCGTGTTTGTTGCCGGGAAAATATTCTTTCAGTACGCTTCCCGGAACGACGGTCACCTGATCTTCCTCGTCGTTGAGAGGTTTCGTCACCGCCAGTTCGAGCTTGCGAATATCGCGGGCAAAATTGACGGTCTCTCCCTCAACGATATGCATTTGCGCTTCATCGGCGGCGACCCCAACCAGCACCTCGTAGAACATCATCAAGCCGATGCCGCCGTGCAGCAGCACAATCCCGGCGCGCTTCTTAAAGACCAGAATGCAGCCGACGAGTAAGACCACTCCCGCGAAGGTCCCTTTGACGAGTTGCCAGAGAATGCGCATTCCGGAATCGTCGATCGGCACTTGCGATCCGTTCCAGAACATCCAGACCAACAGCGGCACAGACAGCACAATCCCCAGAGACATCAACGCTCGATGCCATTTTTTATCCGGGTCGGCTTTGAAAATCCCCACTCCCAGCGTCCCGATCAATCCCACCAGCGCCACTTGCATCCCGCGCCAGAGAATATTCCAGGAAACCTGATAGTCGGTTTGGACGTCTTTGCCGGAGCCGCTGATGATGACGCCCCAGGTGACCAACATGCCGATCGCCAGAACCCCGAGCCCGATCCACAAGCGGGATCCTTTGGCCTGGGTTTTGAATCGAATGGTATGGGCGGCGATGAGGTTAACGGCCATCACCATACCGATCAGCCACCCTTTGGGAAACGGAAATCGCATCCATTCCGGTAGATCCCAGGGCGATCCCGATCCCGTAAACGCGGGAGGGAAGAAAATCTGGACGGGGATACTGACGAAGAATTGTTCGAGATGAATCCACGGGAAATCGGAGGTGAGTACGCGACTGAAATCGACGCGGAAGTAAACATCGATCACTTCCCAGATATCCATCGACACCTGGGCCAGGGTCCCGAATAACACGATCGCAATCGACAGCGCAAACAGCACGACCGTCAGTTTCAGGGACGCGAGCGGTGCGAGAATGGCGTTCGCGGTCTTCCCGAAGTTGAGTCGAGCATCTTCGCGCGGCTGGTCGGCCGCGCTTCTGTAGGTCGGTGTTTGTGTGGCCATGAATGCCCCGCGATAATAAGTTGGAGTGTGGTGTAGGCTTGGTTTGGTAGGGTGTCAGAATTCGATCGATTTCACGAACGCTTCAAAGTGTTTCATTTCCTCTTCGGCGATCGACGACGGCCCTTTCAGTTTGATAAACCAGTTCCGACCGTCGCGATTGATAATCGCTCCCAGGATCGCTTCCTCTTCACCCATCAGTTTGACGTAATCCGCGGTAAATCCCGAGCCGATCAGGTTTATTTTCTGTTCCGACAGTTCCGCTTCCGTCCAGCTCGGCAACATGATCTGCCCCCGCCAACGATTCACGTTATCGAGCAATGATCCACTTTGTCCTGAGAGGGGGATGACGGTGATTTCGGCGGTGTTATCGCCGTCTCCGACCACGTAGGCGGCGCGTCTCATCGAACTCAGTTCCCCCTGTTTCCAATGATCGGGGGGAGAGAATGTCGGATCGCCGGAAGCGGTGGGAGGCGTCACGGGAGGTTGAGGACGCGACGCGCCCATGTTGGCGAAGGGAGGACCTCCTCCCGAAGACATCTCGCCAACGAAGTCAATCAGAACGGCTTTCCCCGCCGGTGTCGTGATGGAGACAATTTCTCCCTCGTCCTCCGGAAGAATTTCGCCGTCTTCGTCGCCGGTCAGGGCCTTCAGGTATTGATCGGTTTCGAGATCCGAGAGCCCGAGTTGACCTCTCCAGCGATTGATATTGGCGACGGCTCCCTCCACTTCATCGGCAGGGCTCGGAAGCATGCTGATGCTTAACTCGGGACCGCCGGGGCCGACCTGATACGTGGTGAATCGCATCGGCTTGCCGGGAAGTTCACTCCAATCGTCGGGGATTTCCCAGGTCGGTTTTCCGTTTTCAAATCTCGTGGAGGCGACGAAGGTTCCAAACGGCTCTCGCAATTGAGCGCCGATATCCGGAGGAGCCGTCAGTTTAAAAAACCAGGTGTTTTCCGGCTGACGCAAAATCGCCGCCAGCATCCGTGTCGGTTCAACCGGCCCCCCTTGAGAAGCCATTGGAGGCGTCATGGAGATCGGCTTCGCTTTGGGAGCCGTATACGTGTGGATACTTTCCTGCTCGCAGCCGGACATACCTGACAAACTGGCGATCAGGAGGAGCAAAGTCGCGCGGCGCAACACAGGAAGCTTGTGGATGAAAATTGATTCTGAGCTGGAATACATCATTGGCAACAGTCCCCCCTGAGGACGGGACTGCCTTGTTGTGGGTGAAAGGTTGATTGTGAAGCCTGCCGGTCAGTGGGCTGGAAATTTCCGGCATCGTCTGGGCGGTCAGGCAGGTAATCGTGTCCACCCTGGGGAAGGTTGTCTCATTATACACACCGCTCATCGGATGAGTTGCTGAGTCGGAAATTTTCCGTCGCATCCATCCTGAATGATGAAAAACGCTGCTAACCCATTATAGACGAGTGGATTCCGGAAAGTACACCACTTAAAAAAAGTCGTGACACACAATCCCCACCACGTTCCCTGTCGGTTGTTGCTTTTCGCGTGGTACGAACAGAGCCGGCTCTCCGGTTACGTCCCCTGAAAGTGAAGTGTTTGGACTGTTTGACAACAAAGTGACATCAAATGGAGACGCAATTTCCCGAATTGGCATGTGGAATGCCTTTTAGACTCCCGTTCCAAGCATTCAGCAATCAGAAGATTGGAGAAATTTGATTGTAAACTCCTGTTGCAAGGAGTCTTACGATCAACTACAGAACCACCCCCCAACCGGCAAGGATTGCCGGAAAGGGACCGGGAAATTGTAACATTTTCACTATCTTTCCCGTTTTTACATTTCGCAACGGCAAGGATGCCAAGCAGATACGAAAAGAACCTCAGTCCGGCTCCCGATTGAGAAGAGAGCCCGATTGTGTTTCGGATCCGCCTGATTTCCGGCCATCGCGGAGCAAGCAGGAGGTCCGAAATGAATTCGTTATCCGCACTCGTCCTGACGCTTTCAACACTCGGAGGAGCGCCGCAAGGCGAACTTCTCGACTTTACGGCAACCTGGTGCGGTCCCTGCCAGTCTGTCGCGCCGACAGTCGAACGCCTCAAACGAAAAGGCTACCCGATACGGAAAGTCGATGTCGACAAGCATCCCGAACTCGCCGCCCGCTATGGCGTCGACTCGATTCCTCAGTTTGTCCTGGTGATTGATGGGAAGCCCAAACAGCGTCTGATCGGTCCGCAATCCGAGGCGACTCTCGCCGGCTTGATGGCCCAGATTCCTCGCGGAGAACCCCAACATCCGGAAGCTTCTGCGGAGAGTAAGGTGGCCGAAGATGATCGACCACTGTTACGGCGCGGGATTCCGTTGCCGTTTCTGGGAAAAAGCAAAGACATCTCGGCGGAGGACGTTGAGACTGTGCGGGCTCAGAATGATGACACAACCGAAGCTGTCACTCAAAAGCTCGACTCTGGCCAATCGAACAGCCCCACTCGAAATCCGATGGAAGCCGCCGTTCGCCTGCGGGTGAATCAGGGAGGAAGCATCAACTTCGGTACCGGAACGATCATCGAAAGCCGACCGGAATACACGTTGATATTGAGTTGCGGACATATCTTTCGAGGGGCCGATTCCTCAACGCGTATCGCCGTCGATTATTATGACGGCGAGGAGCCGACCACCTGGGCCGGGAGGCTCGTTCGTTTCAACGACAAATCGGATGTCGGACTGGTCATTGTGAAACCGGAGAGAGTTCTTCCTGCAGTTCGGATTTCTTCTCGTCCGGACAATGTCTCGAAACGAGAGCTGGTTTTCAGCATCGGTTGCGGCAATGGTGAGCCTCCCACACGTTGGCAAATGTTCGTGAAATCCGTCGATCAATTCGTCGGTTCGAGCATCATTGAATGCACGCAAGCCCCCGTCTCCGGTCGTTCCGGCGGAGGGTTGTTCAATCGATCCGGAGAACTGATCGGCGTTTGTATGGCAGCCGATCGGAAACGTAATTCCGGCCTGTATGCAGGTTTGAAAGAAGTTCACAAATTATTGGATGCCTCGTCGCTCTCCGCCTTGTACCGGCAACCGGAGGAGACCAAAACAGTCGTTTCCGATGATCGAGAATCGACGCCGCGCCCTATGCCTCGTGAAGAATCTGTGGAAGAACCCATGCAAACTCAAGGAGACACCGCTGCTTCAGTCGTCAGTCGCACACATCCTCTCACCGATTCCGAAATCGATGCCATCGCCGCCGCTTTGCAGACTTCGAGTCGGTCAGGCGTCACGATCAGTATCGACAATGATCCGAAAGTTGAAGAGGGTTACCAGATCGTCATCAGCAATCGTACGGAACTGCCCGAACGAACCGTGACGAAAGTGGCGTTGCCGAATTCCTCTTCGGAGCCGTCTCGCGGATCACAAGAACAGATTTCGACGAACAATCTACAACCGGGCCAAACTCTGGCGTGGGATAATCTTCTCGATTCCCAACACACGACTCAGGATCCTACACCTTCCAACGAACAACTTCTTCCGGCCTGGGCCCGTTGACTGAGCGAAATGCGGGCTAACCCGTCTTGCGAGATTTCAGGTTGATAAGTCCGGTCAGGATCGGTGCCGAAGAAAGACAGTCGCTCGTTTCTCGAGGCGTGTGACTGGTTGTCTGAGGCTCTTCGGAAAGCTCCACGTTCAGTAGCTCCTGAAGGAATCGCGTTCTCCGCACCACTCCCAGAAACTGGTCCCCGGAAAACACGGGAATTTCCACGGCCCGGCTATCCCGAAAAAAAACCGCTGCCTGAAGCAGCGGTTGTGTGGATTCGAGTGTCTCTCCCAGTGGGGAAGCGAGATCACTGAGCGTTTGCGTTTGCAGTTCGCCCCGGACATACGCCTTAATGATTTTGTAATCGGGGATCGTTCCCCTGACCCGCCCGTCGTCTCCAGTTAGGTAGATTCGATCAGATTGACAACGTGCCATTATTTCAATGGCAGCAGTGATCGAAGATCGATGGGAGATGGTAAGTCGGGTTTCGACGATCTCGCCAATCAGTTTTGTCATGGTTTCCCCTCCGGAAGCACTCGGAAGGCCGGAATCATTTGGCCCCGTCAACAAACCTCTTCTATTGATTCAATCGACTATTAAGGTCGTTTTTCCTCTCTTTTTTTCCGTTCTTTTGCGAAGTTCCAGAATCCTTACTCGCTCCAAGACGATTTCGCGGGATGCACTCTAAGAGCGTGTCTTCTAATTCGCTTTTCGAGGCGAGAATGAGCGAACTGTTGCCCGATTAAGGCGGTCGAAACAGTCGAATCCTCCAGCATGGCTGGATTGTTGAAATCGCTTGTGAGCGAATTCAACGCGTCCGATTTTTGATGATCAATGCCAATTAAAACCGTTCCTGGAACGGATTCGACGATGCAGACCAACGAAAAGCGGGTGACTGGCTTGCCATTCGTAGCCAAAATGGAATTTGAAGACAGGCCCTAATTTGCCTGACACTGTTGCTGAGGGCGCCACCGACAATCAATTCTTGGGAAGATTGCTTGATTCCCTCTTCTCTAACCGCGACATTCGATTTCACCGTCACAATCCGCAACGCCGGCTGTGGCTCATCGGCCCGCTAGGATATTCGCCTTCCTTTAGAATGTTTTTCTAGGGAGGCCCTTTTTTTTCAGACTCGTTATGACGTGTCCCTCAAACTTCAGCTATTATTGAGGGAATTTAGGCTCGTTTACCCTGCCCTAAACGTAGAATCCCTCGTTAGCAGCCTCTCATGGCAGATGAACAACAAGAATCTGTCTCTGACAGTCAAGAACTTCTCGTCAATGATGATGACGGCCTCATGGAGCCCGATCATACATTTGGGCGCTACCGGTTCGAACGTTCTCTCGGGAGCGGCGCGATGGCGACGGTTCTGCTGGCGACGGATACGGTGTTGGGACGCAAAGTCGCCTTAAAGGTTCCGCTGATCCGTCCGGAAGCGAACGACCGCGACATCCAGAAACGCTTTCTGCGAGAAGCGAAAGCCGCCGCACGCCTATCTCATCCCAATATCTGCCAGATTCACGACGTAGGGGTGGTGGAGAACTCGCTGTACATCTCGATGGCTTACATCGAGGGGATTTCTTTGATGCAGGTCATCGATGAGACGGAGAAATTCGAAGAAAAGGAAATCGCGCATCTCGTTCGGGGGATCGCGTCCGCGGTGGCCGAGGCTCACAGCCAGGGAGTGCTTCATCGGGATCTGAAACCTGGAAATATCATGGTCGATCGCCGGGGCGAACCGGTGGTTCTCGACTTCGGCCTGGCCAGTTTTTTTACCAAGAACGAAGACTCGTTGATGACTCTGGAAGGACACGCATTAGGAACTCCCGCCTACATGTCCCCGGAACAAGCCACTAACGAGCAGGAACTCACCCCCGCCACCGACATCTACAGTCTCGGTGTCATCATGTGGGAACTGATCACCGGCGAACGCCTTTACTCCGGGGACACCATGCAAATCCTCGGGCAAATCGTCCACGGTGAAATGATCAAACCGTCGACCAAGCGTCCCGGGGTTTCCCCCGATCTGGAGGCGATTTGTTTGAAAGCTCTGGCCAAAAGGCCCAGCGAACGTTTTCGGTCGATGGATGATTTCGTCCTCGCCGTCGAGGGATGGTTGCAGTTGCGAGGCGTGAAGGTTCTGGGAGATTCCGGGTCGGGTATTCTGATCGAATCGCAAACCGATATCTCCGTTCCCGATTTTGAGGCGGTCCTCGATCAAACTCGTCACGAAATTGAAGTGGTCTCGCGGATGCGTGAGCAGCGATGGATGTACGTGATTGCCTTTCTGGCCGGGATTATCGGCTTGTTGCTCTATCTGTTGTGGGGACAAATGCAAAAGCTTCCGGACAGTGTGAACGCGAATGCGATCGATTCGGAAACCTCAACGGCTCCCTCCCCGGACGGTCGATTCGAGGAAGGCAGACTCGACTTTCATCTCAATCCACCCCGACCGGAGATGTCGATTGATGAGTTGTTCTCGAACTATGATGTCAACAACGATGAGCGACTGGAACCGTATGAATTCCCGCGCCACATCATTCGCCGCGCCGATACGAATAACGACGATTTGCTCAACAAGGATGAATTAGAGACTGCGTTCGAACAACTCGGACCGAAGGTCTTGATGCGTCCACCGAACGGTCAGCGTCCCGGCGAACGACCGCGACCCAATCCTCCCCCTCCTCCGCGGAATCGATATTGAAGGCGGTTTTCTTCATCGATTATTCACAGAATGGTCTCCAAATTTGTCGTCCGATTTTGACAGAATGAGACCTCCATCTTCTCGTCAATAGAGTTGTTGGATGGTTTTTCTTCAACGCTGAATCGAAGGCGCAATCATGCCTGAAGATCCTCGCTCGCCGATCAAATTTGCTCGTGTTTTGGCGGACCTACCGGTTCATCGATACGCTGTTTCTCTTGAGACGCTCACGGGCGACGTTGTGGCTTATCTGGAAAAACATTCGGACGCACCGGGAGTGATCGTCGAGCACGAAGGGAAGCTGGTCGGGATGATCATCCGGGAACAGTTGCTCGAACAGCTCAGTCGACCGTTCGGCCAGGAACTGTTTTTGCGTCGACCCGTCGAAAATCTGCTTAAAAGCGTGGACTCTTCCATGCTCGCCCTGCCTGGATCTTCCACCATCAACGAATCTGCGCAAGCGGTTCTGGGTCGGGATCTGAAACATGTTTACGATCCGCTGGTGGTATTGGATGAGTCCGGCGATCATTCCGGGATTCTGGATGTTCACACGCTGCTTTCGGCGCAATCGCTCCTGCTCGAACAGGCCAACGAAGCGTTTCAACAGCAAAAAGAGGTCGCGGAAGCGGCGAACACTGCCAAAAGTCAGTTTCTCGCCAACATGAGCCATGAGATTCGGACGCCGCTGACGGCGATCATTGGTTTTGCGGAAAACCTGATGGATCCCAGTTATTCGGCGGACGAAAAAGCAATCGCCACCAAAACCATCCTTCACAACGGACGACACCTGCTCGAGATCATTAACGACCTGCTCGACTTATCCAAAATCGAAGCGGGCAAACTGGAAACGGAACTCCTCCCCATTTCACCCATCGACATCGCCGCGGATGTATTTTCTTTGATGAAAGTACGGGCGAAAGAAAGACAGTTGCCCTTGAAATTGACGTTCGATGAACAACTTCCCGAGCAGATTCTCTCCGACCCGACTCGATTGCGGCAGATCCTGATGAACCTTCTCGGGAACGCCATCAAGTTTACCGAACGTGGTTCCGTGCGATTGCATGTTGGATTCAAACCAAGCTCTGCGAGTCGAGGGAAAATTATTTTTGACGTGATTGATACCGGAATTGGTTTGAGTGAAAACCAGATCGAGAAGCTCTTCCAGCCATTTACGCAAGCAGACGGCTCCACGACGAGGAAATTTGGCGGAACCGGCCTGGGTTTGTCGATCAGTCGCCGTCTGGCCAATATGCTCGGGGGAGACGTCAAGGTACAAAGCCAACTGGATGAAGGGAGTACTTTCTCCGTCATGATCGATGCGGGCGACCTGACGGGAGTGTCTCTGATCGAACCACCGAAAGATCTCAACGTCCGAGCCGCCGAAGCGTTCCTGCAAGCCTCCTCCGTGGAACCGCTGTCGTGTCGAATTCTACTGGCAGAAGACGGGCCCGATAATCAATTACTGATCCGGACTTTTTTGGAGAAGGCGGGCGCGAACGTGGAAATTGCCGAGCACGGCCAAATGGCGCTGGAAGCCGCGCTGGAGGCCGATAATGCCAATCAGCCTTTCGATGTGATCCTGATGGACATGCAGATGCCCGTGATGGATGGTTATGCGGCAACGACGGAATTACGGAATCGAGGCTATCACCGGCCTATCATCGCATTAACGGCGAACGCCATGGGGGGCGATCGCGATCGTTGCCTCGCTAGTGGATGCGACGATTACGCCACCAAACCAATCGATCGCGAAAAGTTGATTTCGCAAATCCGAAATCAGGTCGGTCCGTCGCCAGCCCCGGCAACAGGTCAAACCGAAATACATCAAAATTCCCCCCAGAGCTGTTCCCGGTCATCGGAGGGATTAACGGCCTCTCCGATGAGTCATGAGGTTGCTCTGGAGCAGTGTGGAGGAGATCACGACTTACTCGGAAGCCTGGTCGAGATGTTTGTGACGGAGAGTCCCGCCTGGTTTGAAAATCTCGAAGATGCCTGGAAGAAAGACGATCGGACGGTCGCTCATCGACACGCCCACACGCTCAAGAATTCGTTCGCCAATCTCGGACTCACCGAACTCCAGGACCAGATGTTCCAACTCGAGCAGCGATTCACAAACGATCGGGAAGACGGGGAAACGGAATTGATCGAATCTCTTAAAGAGAGTCTGCGCGAGGTGCGCGAGTGGATGGCGACGGAATTTTCTGTGAGCACTCTGTAACCTGGACTTTTAGGCTTGTCCCTCGGACGAGCCGACGATGCTCAATTCCTCTTCGAGTCGCGCTTCTTTCGTCAGCGTCAGCAATTGGCCGTCTTCCGAAACTTCGACTTGATCCATAATCGATTGCATCAGCAAAATCGCCCGGTCGTACGGTCGGTGGGAACTGGTATCGGTCACTCCCGGTTCCGGTATTTGCAGCGGCGCCCCCTGGTGGCGAATTCGGAAGACCGCTTTGGTCTCCGAGATCTCTGCGGAGACACTCATACTGCGTGATGAGTATTTCTGCATGCGGCTGCGATTTTGCGTCTGCTCTCGCAAATCGTTTTCGTTTTCGATCGCGGGATCGAGTTCCAGATTTCCAAACAGCCAGACGTGCCACAGAGCATGTTTGAGGGCCTCGCCGGATCGTAAACGTTCCCCCTCATCCTGAAGTGGCAAGCCGCGCAACATCTCTTCAAAGAACTGAACCACCAACTCGATCAATTCCGGATCGTTCTGCAGTGTAAACTGTGACTGGCTGTGATCCAGGGCGTGCATCAATCGGGAGTGCATTCGATCCCGATAAGCGGCGTTCAAAGTGCGTTCAATGGTTTGCGGCAGGTGCTCCGCCATGGTCGATTTCGGAACGTAACTGACCGCTCCGACTTTCAATGCCTTGGCGGCAATTTGTTCGCTCCCTTTCGACGTGATCAGGATGACCGGAATCAGCGGGTGTTTGAGTTTCACTTCACGCACGAGCTCAAACCCGTCCATTTCCGGCATTTGCATATCGGTGACGACAATATCGGGACTCGTATTCTCAATTTGTAACAGGGCCTCTTTGCCGTCCGCGGCGAACGAGATGCGATAATCGACGTGGCTCTTTTCCAGAAAGTTACCGACGCGGACTCGATCCATGGGTGAATCGTCTACAACCAGGATGCGTGGCACGGCTGAGTTCCTTATGAATGTTTGATATTTTCAAATCAGGGGTTAATGTGATTGTCGATCCGCGACAAAGCAATCATTCGGAATGATCCAATTTTGAATGTTCATAGTCGTTGTTCTCGAAGGTCTCTTCCGGATCATCCCGAGTCGAGGAGCCGAATAAACGTTCTTCGAGCGATTCGTGACGGCTGGCGATCCGCTCACTTTCTTCTTCACCGATTCCCGCGATATCGGTCAGACTTCGAGCGGTATAAGGAATATCATCATCATCGGGAAGGCTTCCGTCGGGCTGGTACTCCATGCGATAGCGATTGAGAGAAATCATTACCTCTTCGCCGGGAAGGAGCCACTTCTTCTGATAGGCGATCCCATCGACCATGATGCCGTTCGTGCTGCCCAGATCGACGATTCGCCAATGGCCTTCCAGAAATTCGAGTCCGCAATGCAAACTCGAAACCGTTTTGTCGTTGATGACGACGTCGCAGGTCTGTTCCCGACCGAGCGTGTTTCGATGTTTCCGGAGCGGAATCGCTTTGCCGCCGCGACTCGGAATCAAAACTCCCAAGACCGGCGGACCGGTCGGCTGCTCGGAGTCCTTACGAGCGCTCTGCTTTCCAAAACCAAACATGGAAAACATCGAGGAGCGTTTACGGGAGGGCGGTCGCGAGGTTTTTTCTTCCTCGATCAACTCAAGACGATAACGCAACTTTCCAATCGCAATCAAATCTCCCGACTTGATGGTTTGGCTTTCGACGGGGTGGCCGTTGACGCGAACTTCAATTTCATCTCGCAGCGCTTTGATCGTCCAATTGTTTTTCTGCAGTTCCAGCTCGCAAAAATAGGACTTCGAGCCGTCCGCCTGACTTCCCGTACGTTTCCCCAGACTCAACGATGTTTTGGACAGGGGAATCGCTTTCCCCCCTCGGCAGGGGATGAGATGGCCGTACATAATGAGAACGCGTCTTCTTAAGAGGTGTTTGGAATTCACCTAATCTAAAGGATTCCGAGCTGTGGCCCGAGCGCCGTTGGGCCATGTTCATCGATAATTCATCTTTACAAGATGTTCACAATTGAGGCGAAAGCTGAGAGAAGACTGACCGATAAGTTCCCGTCAGAAGAAGAAGTGCTGACCCCAGAAGCTCTGACAAACGCGGGTACCAAAAAAGAACCCCGTGGGAAAGGATTTCCACGGGGTTCGAGAAGAATTCATCTACTCGCTGAGGCCGCTCTAAGCCGAGGCGGCGGCCGCTTGCTGTTTTTCCTGTTCTTCGGCTTCCGCTTTTGCGGTGGCCATCCCGATTTCGCTTCCCGGTCGATTGATCAACCAGAGCAACACGGGGCTGGCGACGTAAATCGAACTGTAAGTACCGACAATCACGCCCAATACGAGACAGAACGCGAAACCGTGAATTCCTTCTCCGCCGAAGCAGTAGAGAATCACCACCACGATGAACGTCGTCAACGAGGTGAGCAACGTTCGCGATAGCGTCTGGTTCAAGCTCAGATTCACCATCGAAGTGGTCATCGCAGGGTTCTTGCCGCGGACTTCTCGAATCCGGTCGAACACCACAATCGTATCGTTCAGAGAGTAACCGACGATCGTCAGGAACGCCGCGACCATCGGTAAGTTAATCTTGAAGTCGAGGAATCCTAACGCGGCTCCGATCGGAGTGCTGCTGAGGTTCGATGCGATCGCCACCATCCCTAACACAACCAGAACGTCGTGAACGAGAGCCGCAACAGCGGCCAACCCGAACGTCACTTTGTCGAAGCGAATCCAGATATAGAACACAATCGCCAGCAAGCTGATGAAGATCGCTTTGATGGCATCGTTCCGCATATCGCTGGCGACCGAACTATCGAAGCTGTTCACTTCGTCGAAGAGCGGGTTCGATGCCATATGTTCCTGCATCGAGCTGACGGCCTGTTTGAGGTCTTCCAGAGGCACGGTCGGATCGACCTCGATTTCGGCCTGATCGTAAGTTTTGACTTCCGATTCGGCCGCTTCCAATCCGCTTCCGCCCGTTCCTTTCACTTCAAACAATTCTCCGGGCAGTTCGTATTTCGGAATCCCCTCGGTGTCTTTGAGAGCAGCGAGTTCGTTGCCGAAGTAAAGCTGAATCGTTGCGGGTGAGATCTCTTCGGAGAAGCTGACTTCGACGGAATGCCCCCCCTGGAACGGAACCTCCGGAGCTTCCGCCTCCCCTTCGGTTTCGGGAGGGGTGATTTCTTTCATCTCACCGATTTCCATGGTCACTTTGCGCGGCTCGTATTCTTTCCCTTCGAACGCCTGGCCGACCAATTGCTGAATGGTGGGACGTTCTTCATCCCCCTCTTCCCTCTCGGCGTCGCGAAGATTGGTTCGCATGCGGTAACGTCGTCCGACGTCTCCCTGTTCTCCGGCGAGCGTCAGCCGTTCCAGAGTGATGTTTCCGAATTTTTCTTCGAGGATATCTCTCACTTCTTCGATCGGAGCCGGTTCGACGAGTTCGAACGTGACCATCGTACCGCCGGTAAAGTCGATATCGAGATTATCCGTTCCGCGTTGCGCGAAGACCGCCATCCCTCCGCCGATGGCCAGAATCGAAACGATGACTGCGTATTTTCGTCCCGCCAGGAAGTTGATGTGAGTGCGTCCGACGATGGACATCATCTTCATCTCACCCAGCAACTTCTTGCGTTCTCCAATATCGAACAGCAAGCGTCCGAAGATCAGCGCCGAGAAGACCGACATCACGATCCCGATGAACAACGCGACCGCGAATCCTTTGACCTGGTCGGAGCCGATGAAGTAGAGAATCACGGCGGTAATCAGCGTCGTGACGTTGGCGTCGATAATGGTGGAGAAGGCTTTATCGAATCCGTTCTGGATCGCCATACGCGGCGACGCTTTGCGTTCCTTTTCCTCTCGAATCCGCTCGAAAATCAGCACATTGGCATCGACCGCCATACCGATCGTCAACACCAGACCGGCAAGCCCCGGCAACGTAAACGTCGCGGAAAAGATCGACATCGCACCGATGACCAGAATCATGTTCAGCAGGAGGCCGAGATCGGCAATCACTCCACATCGCATGTAGAATATGAGCATAAACCCAAACACCACAACGCCGGCCACCTTAATGGAAAACAGGCCCTTGGCACGGACGTCGGCTCCCAGCAGCGGGCTGATTGAGAATTCACTGATCGGATCCGGCTTGATCGGAACTTTCAAAGCCCCGGCATTCAGAATATCCACCAGTTCCTTAACTTCCTTCTGACGATCGAGTCCACTGATTTGAATGTCGCTGGAGAGTTGTTGCTTGATGCTGGGCGCCTGATGGATCATGTCGTCGAGCAGAATGGCGAGGCGACGCTCGAATCCATCCTGGCTCGGCAGGTTGTCGCTGGTCAGATTGCTCATGTTACTAGAGCCGCGACCGTCGAGTCGGAAACTGACCGCCGGATTGCCGTTTTGATCGCGGCTCGGCTGAACTCCGGAGAGGTTTTCGCCGGTGATCCGCTCCTCTTCGTCAGGATTTCTGAGGACGAGGAACTGGTCGTACGTCTTTCCGTAGCGGGTCACTTCACGCGTCACCGGCTGACCTCCCCGGCTGATCTGTTTGAAGCCGATGATATTGCCGTTTTTATCCCGTTTGTCGCCCGGATCGCGCCAGACCGCCACCACTTCGCCATCTTCCCGGTAAAAATCTTCATCGGGACGCATCGCCTGTGCTGCTTTAGCCAGGTCCGCGTGATCCCGAGTGTTGGCGAGGATCCCGAATTCGAGACTCCCGAGACGAGAGATTAATTCTTTTTTCTCTTCTACAAGTTCCCGATCCACGCCGGGAATGATCACTTCAATCCGGTCGGCCCCCACTTTCCGAACCGTTACTTCCTCGGTTCCGGAGGGGTTGATCCGTCGGATGACGGCGGCGACCATCTGGTCCATCACTTCATTCGTAATTTGCTTATCGCTGCCTTCTTCGGTGTACACCTGAAAGACCATGTTCGTTCCGCCGGCGAGATCGATCCCCGGTCGTAACGCCTCGGACAGCGGACGTCCCTGTGACAGCAGATACAGAAACGGGCTTCCGCAGATGAACAGCGCCAGCAGCACTCCCGTCAGGCGGCCCGAGATCTCTTTTTGCATTTTCAATGCCGAAGAGATCAGCCAGCCGAGAATAAACGCGGAGGCGATGATGCCGAAGATGAAAAGCAGTTTTCCACCCACGCTCATTCCGGAGGAGGACGATTCCGCCTCCTGGGCCAAAAGCAGTCCATCAGTGAATGAAGCCAAGTAACGAGAAGAGGAAATCAGATCCAACATCGACCGTAATCCTTCTGGGGGGTGATCCTCTGCGAACCGATCGGCGGGACCGGTCTGGGTGTATGGTTGCCCGAATCGTCTACGATCCGGAATTCTCTTTCGTTTCATCCTTCACAACAGTTTGAATACTGCTGCGGAGCATTTTGATTTTTGTATTGTCGTCGATACGAAGAGTCACTTCCGTGCCGTCGGACGAGAAATTGGTCACCGTACCGATGATGCCTCCGACCGTGATCACTTTGTCGTTCTTCTTCACAGAACTGCTGAGTTCTTCCGCTTTTTTGCGTTTCTGCAATTCCGGCCTCAGAATGATGAAAAACCAAACGACGATGATCATCAAAAACGGCGGCAGCATGCGCGTGAAAATGTCCGACCCCGTTGGTTCGGCAGCGGGAGCATCGGATTCCTGCGCGAGCAGAATGAACGACGAAACAAGATCTCTCATGAAACACTTTCCGGACGATCACGTCACAGGCGGTCTGTCGACGGCAGTCCCGAGCAGACTCTCTTTACGGGACCCTTTTCCCGCCGCCCTTTTTCGGCAAAACTGACGGGATCCAAGCGAGTAGTGTAGACTTATCCGCTCCAACGGGCAAGGCGACCCGACACAAACTCCCGCACTTCTCCAGCTAGAATGGCCGATCGCAGATCGCGCATCAAACGCTGGTAAAAGGCGATATTGTGTAAAGAGAGTAAAATCGGTCCGAGCATCTCTTTCGCAATGAACAGATGTCGCAAATATGCCCGTGAATAACGCGTACACGCCGGGCAGTCGCAGTCCGGATCCAGCGGTCGATCGTCGTCCTGATGGACGGCGTTGCGCATTTTGACGGGGCCGGTACTGGTAAACGCCATCGCGTTTCGGCCATTTCGGGTCGGCATCACGCAATCGAACATATCGATGCCCCGTGAGACCGATTCCAGCAGATCGCGCGGCGTGCCGACTCCCATCAGATAGCGAGGACGGTCGGACGGTAGTCCGGGGACGGTAAAATCAAGTGTCCGGTACATCTCTTCGGGAGCTTCCCCCACAGAAAGCCCTCCCACCGCATAGCCGGGAAAGTCGAGAGGAACCAGCCCTTCAACCGAACGGGCTCTGAGAGTTTCGTTGGTTCCGCCCTGAACGATTCCAAACAGCATCTGATCGTCCCGTTTCTGAGCCTCGCGACAACGAGCCGCCCAGGCGGTCGTGCGATCCACTGCTTCCCGCATGCGGGCGAATTCCACGTCGTGCGGTGGGCATTCATCCAGACACATGATGCAATCCGCTCCCAATTGTTCCTGAATGCGGACCGCCTTTTCCGGGGAGAGTTCCAGGATCGAGCCGTCGATGTGCGAGCGAAAGACGGCTTGCTCATCGGTTAATTTGGTCAGATTGGCGAGCGAGAAAACCTGAAAGCCTCCGCTGTCGGTCAGAATCGGACGATCCCAATCCATGAACCTGTGCAAACCGCCGAGCTTTTCGACGATATCGGCTCCCGGGCGGAGCGCGAGATGATACGTGTTCCCCAGCAGGATCTGGACTCCCACCTGCTTGAGTTGCTCGGGGAACAACCCTTTTACCGTGGCCAGCGTTCCGACCGGCATGAAGACGGGCGTTTCGATCTCGCCGTGAGGAGTGGAAAGCAAACCGGCCCGCGCGGACGTGTCGGGGTCTTCGGCAATCAGTTCAAACGAGAAGTGGGACACGGTGGATTCGGTTTCCTGAAGAGGGATCTCTCTTTGTGGTTTTCAATTCGCCAGGGTTAATGCCTCAGCCACTTGATGAGAGGCGAAGGGCCATTGGTGGGAGACATAGGGGAACGTGAGGGGTGGCACGGGTGTAC
>JABURQ010000067.1 GCA_014762625.1 Planctomycetaceae bacterium
GGGTGAAGTCTTATCAACTATCCGAGAAATCCGCGTCATCCGCGGTCTTACAATTTGGGATTTTTGATTTCTGATTTTGGAACGGTGCCTGGCCTCTTGTGCCTGCGGCCCCCCGGCTGTTTGTCAATGTCTAACAACAAACTGCCGTTAGGTAGAGAGATCGATCTTTGACAATTTGATTTTTTGTTAGTTGTGATTGGTCAGTGGTCAGTTGCGGTTTGCTGTGTGCGCGACAACTGACTACGGACAACGAACCACGGACAAACGACTGTGGTGATCAGACTCACTGAAACCGCAGTCTTTTCTCGCTTTCCCAGACAGGCGCGATTTCAGATTTCGCGGCGGACGGTCCAAAAACCGGGCAAATCCATCGGGTTTCGTCCCAAGATGACAATATGACAAGATGACAACTTCAAAATTGTCATCTTGGAAACTTTAAGGACTTACGACGAAAACAGCCGCATCTCTTCCAGACACGGAAAACATGTTTTCGCCAAACAGCACACAACAACAAATCCTGCGCGAAGTGTGAGAAATCGGGCCAAAACTGGCGTTTTCCACACGTGTTGATGACTTTGTGACTTGATGTCTTTCAAATTGCTCAATACGAAAACTCTCGGGATTCAGCCACAATTCAGCGAAACGTCTTCCAGACACGGAAAGCACATTCTGGAGCATGAAGGAGACGTGACGCAGCGTTGCCGGTTGCCTGCATCGAAATACCCAACGTTGAGAAATCAAACCCGCGGCGTTCCCCAGTGGTCGGTTCGATATTCGCGCTGGACCAGTTGGTTGGCGGCTTCGTCGTTGGTGATAATTTCCCGTTCCGGGTCGAATTCCAACACTCGCCGGGTGCGGGCGGCGATATTCGCCAGATGCACGATCGTCGCCGCCCGATGGCCGACATCGATATTCGCGGCGGGGCGAGAACCCGATTTGATCGCGGCGAGGAAATCGTCGTAATGATCGTTCAACGTGGGACGTCCTTCCATCTTCGCGATCAGTTTGTTGCGACGGCCGTACATCCGCCAGCCGCGAGTGTGACCGACGATCAGCACGCCCTCCGTGCCGTAAAAGGCGGCTCCGTTTTCGTACTCTTCCTGCACGTAGGGGGACCAGTCCCGTTGTTCGAAAATCAACTGTTTCCGGCGACCTTCCGGAGTGCCGTCGACGGGATACTCGCAGACGGCGTATTGAGTATCCGGGAATTGCTGATCGTCGTCGAAGAAATACTTCCCTCCGAGGCAGGTGACGGTCGAGGGATGAGTCTCAATGCCGAGCCCCCACAAGGCGACATCGATATCATGGACGCCGTCGTTACCGATGTCTCCGCAGCCGAAGTCGTACCACCAGCGCCAGATACTATGCAGCATGTTGGACCGATACGGCACCATCGGAGCCGGTCCGACCCAGGTGTCGAAATCGAGATGTGCGGGGGGCGTGCTCGGCTGAGTTTTGCCGATCGATCCCCGGCGTTGACTGTTCCAGGCTTTGGCCACGAGGACTTCCCCAATCTCGCCGGCATGCAGTCGCTGGAAGGCTGCTTTCAAGAACGGTGCGCTGCGGCTTTGCGTTCCTACCTGAAGGACGCGTTTATTGCGTTCGACCGCCTCTGCCATCAAGCGTCCTTCTCGAATGTTGTGACAGCACGGCTTCTCGACGTAGACATGTTTGCCCGCATCGAGTGCGAGAATCGCGGCGGGAGCGTGCCAGTGGTCGGGAGTGGCGATCCAGACCGCCTGGACGCGTGGATCGTCGAGAACCTGACGCAGATCGGAGGTCTGCTGAGGTTTGGTATCGCTGCGCGATTCCACCTCTTCCGCGGCCTTGGCGAGTCTCTGGGAATCGACATCGCAGACCCAGGCCACCTCGATGTCCTTCCGGTCGGAGAGAGTCCGCGTGTGATTGCCGCCCATTCCGCCGGTTCCGATCACACCGATGGTCAGCCGTTGTGTCTCCTGAGCGGAAGCGATGCCGGTCGAGATGCCGACGGCCAGGGCACCGGCTCCGGCGGATTTCATGAACAGTCGTCGTTGTTCGTCGGTCATGATGAATTTCCTCTGCGTGGGAGACCCCTGAAGTGAGGGATAAAGCAGTGACACTCATTGTGCCCAAAATCGAGTCGGGTTGGGAGGAAATTCCGTGGATGAGCTAACAGCCCGTTGAAAAACTCAATTTTGCCGCGAATGGCTTTTTGAGTTGAATCACATCGTCACAAATTCTCGATGAATCCCAGCATGGCTGGCTTGTTGATTCGAGACCACACCATCAAAGTCTGCGAACGGTTTGAAGCTGACAAGACTTTGATCGGCGGAACCGGAAAGATTCACCTGCGAATTTCTTCCTTGTGCTCATCTCAAAACTCTCATTCTCGCGGACAAATCCGTTTCTCAACACGCTGCTAAGATTGACTGACTCGCAACACTTTGGCACCACGAACGGGGCCATGCTTGAGGTCCATGATTGCCCGGTTCGCGTCCGCCAGGTCGTACACTTCGACGGTCGGTTGAATGGGGATTTCGGCGGCGATCGGGAGAAACTCACGAATGTCGTTCGCAGTGATGTTTGCGACCGACTTGATTTCCCGTTCCATCCACAAATCCTCGTGGTAGTTCAGGTTCTGGAGGTATTCCTGATCGCCGGCTTCCTTGCGGATGGCGTTGATCACGAGACGTCCGCCCGGCACGAGATTTTTCATCGCCTCAACGACTGGTTTCCAGGCCGGAGTGGTGTCGATAATGGCGTGCAGTGGATCGGGAGCACGGTCTGCGGTGTCGCCCGCCCAGGTCGCTCCGAGTTCCCGGGCGAATTTTCGGGCATCGTCATCGCGAGCGAAAACCGAGATCTTGGTCTCCGGGTAGAGATGTCGGGCGAGTTGGAGAACCTGGTGTCCCGAACCGCCGAATCCGGTCAGCCCCAGCCGCTGTCCGTTTTCGAGATTCGTGAGCTTCAGCGCCCGATAGCCGATCGCGCCCGCACACAAGAGCGGAGCCGCCTGTTCGTCGTCGAAGGCTTCTGGGATTGGATAAGCATAATCCTCCGAGACGGTTGTAAATTCCGCATAGCCGCCAAACGCATCTCGCCCTGTGGCGCGAAACTCAGGACTCAGGTTCTCCTGGTCTCCACCGCACGAGGAATGAATCCAACCGACTCCCACCCGATCCCCCACCTTGAAGGTTTCGACAGCTGGCCCCACCTCGACGATTCGTCCCACAATTTCATGTCCCAGCACCATCGGGAATTCGGGCGGGGCGGTTCGTCCCTCGATTTCATCGAGTTCCGTATGACAGACGCCGCAGGTGGAAACCTGAATCAGAACTTCATGACTGGTGGGCTGGGGGCAATCCATCTCGACCATCTCAAGTGGCGAGTCGGTCTCGTCGAGGGAAACGCATTGGGGCAGGATCATGGCCTTCATAGCGCCATCGAATCAACTTTGGGAACTCAGTTCAAGGGCAGGATGACGGAGTTCGATCCAGAGAGAGTGATCGACGGACTGCAAGATTGTCAGTACGCTCCACTAACCCGGACGACATCTCCCTTCCCCCGATGGGAACCAAATTTGGCGGGGGACTTATTCGTCCGGAAGATTCGTGGAATCCATACTGATCGAGACCAGAGGAGCCGTCCATCTCGTCGGTTTGGAATAACCTCGTTTGAGGTATTCCCGCTCCGACCATTGAGAACGGATCATTTCACACTGTTGACGAATTTCCTCCCGGGATGGCAAAAACACACATTCCGGATCTTCCAGAGCGAGGTGATGAGACAAGGTGTCAATCATAGTTCTTTCCCTCCAATGAGTGTGGTGCGAGTTGCTGGGTTGACTTGGATATGGTCTTCAAGAAGTTCCGGCTCAATCCGACGAAGTGCGGAGCAGATGGCTTGTTGTTTCAGATGGAAATTGTCCACCCGGCCACTTAACCGGATGGTTTGGTTGGGGGTCATCGAGACATGGATTTGACAGTGCGGATTGAAATAGCTGCTGTCATGCAGCGATTCCAGGACCTGATCACATAAACTGAGCGTTTCGTTTGGTTCGAGGCGATAATGGCCCGTTTTGACTGTCGTCTTCATCTCGGTCTTCTCCCGTCAAATTCACTGGTGATCGGATCCTTCCGGCGTAAAAAAAGCTCCAATGGTGTTGGTCACCTTTGGAGCTGTCGTTGCCCAATAAAAAAAGCACCTCCCGCGTGCTTGCGGAATGTGCTTTCATTGCCATTCGTAAATCAGACCCGCCGTGAGTCTGATTTTTAATAACGTACCAATTGGAATGAGATGATCAAGATTATTTTCGGAACATTCCGGCAGTCGTCTCGCTTTGAGGGTAATTCCTCGCGCGAGAGAGTTATGGACGAAATGCCACATCAGCTTCCATTATGGTCCGTGCAATCTCGATCATCTTCTGGTTTTTCTGACTGGAAAGAAGCTGTAATCGCCGGAATGCTTCGGACTCGCTCAACTCGGCACGCTCCATCAGAATCCCTTTGGCGCGTTCGATGATTTTCCGATCTTCGAGGGCTTGTTGCAGATTACTCGTCTGCTCTTCCAGAGCCTTGAATTCCCGAAATCGCTGAGCCGCGAGTTCGATCGATGTTTGCAGGCTCTTTTCATTAACCGGCTTCACCAGATAGGCGAGCACCCATTGCTTCATGGCGCGTTGCAGAAATTCGTCGTCGTTGTAAGCCGAGAGAATGACCACAGGGACGGGTTGAATTTCGCGGATTTGCTCGATGGCCGTCAGACCATCGAGGTCTGGCATACAGATATCGGTGATGACGAGGTCAACCTGGATTTTCTGCATCTGTTCTACAAGTTCCCGCCCGTTGGCCGCGGCGATAGGGACCTCATGCCCCAATTCCTGCAGAGTTTCCTCCAAGTCGGTTCGAAGGTCTGTTTCATCTTCCGCAATAGCAATTTTGAGGGGATGTGACATTTCACTTAATCCACATTTCGAGGTTTCAATGGTAGCTTGACAAGGAATCGAGTTCCCGTCTTGGAAGGTTCGATTCCGACTGTCCCGCCATGGGTTTCAATGTAACGTTTGACGATCGCGAGTCCCAAACCGGTTCCTCTCGTTTTGGTCGAATCTCCCTGCGAGTAGCCGAACATCCTTTCGGCAGAAGGGTTTGCAGCTTCGATCGTCCCGTATTTATTGATGCTGATAATCCCGTCAACAACGCTGTTGAGAATGGCGCGAAGTTTTTCCTGGTTGATCTGCATTGATGTATATCGGGTATCAGTCGATTGTTCAGTATCTGTCATGAGCGATTTCCTCTCGTGTGAGATGTGATCGCATGAGTATTCATTCTATCATGAGAAAGGAGGAGACCGTTTGGCAAGAGGGTGCTTCATGCGCAGAGCAAAAAGTTCGCACTCAAGGCGAGTCAGCTGGACGCAACGTCTTTTAGAGATTGGCTTTGATGTGTGCCGGAATAATATCCGCACGTTCGATCAGTTCGAGTTGTCGGGAATCGAATTGATAGCCTTCTTGGGGACTTGCCTGAGCAATTTCCGTCAGCGTAAACCATCGGATGCGGGGGTGCTGATCGATGAGATCGCGTGCCTTCTGACCATAAAGATGTACTGGGAAAAATTGGACGATCACCCATTGAGGAGTTTCTTCGCCCGGCCATTCGATCGGCGCCTGGTGATGTGCCATTGAGAGCCCGGAGATGATGTAATCCTTCTTCGGATTTAATCCGAGTTCGGCGATCAAGTTTTTATGCAAGCATTCTCGATACGTTTCCCCCTCTTCCCGCTGGGATTGAATCATTCGATAGACTTGTAGCTCGTCGTCCCGAATCATCAGCCATTGTTCGACTTCGTTGATGAAGCGTCGGACGATACCGATCGACCCCACGAAAGCTGTTGATACTTCATCATGTTCGTTCATGATAAATTCTCACGTTGATCGCCGGAATCAATTTCCGTGACACGTCCCACCAGACGGATTGCAGCTTTAATGTTGTCTTTGAAGGAAATTCGGTTGCCCGTAGGGCGAATGAGCAGTGCGGTCACGTCATCGTTCTTCAAATTGTCGGCGTGATATTTTTCCAATTGAGAATGCAGCCATCGGATCGCATTTTCCGGCTCGTCAAGATCATTCAGAATACCGATGAGCCCTTCGGAGTTTAGAAGGTTCCCGGATTTGTCCAATGCCTCCGAGAAGGCGTCGGTATGACACAAGAGCATATCGCCCGGAGTAAAAGCGACTTGCAAGGTTTGATACGTCGTTTCCTCCAGGATACCGAAAGGGAGAGCCGGGTCCAGATTCGATCCAGCATTATCGGAGATTCCGAATGCCGTCCATTGTCTACTCTTCGCCTGGTACAACAATGGGCGAGGGTGGCCGGCGATAGAGACTGTCAACGATTGGCGAGGAGAAAAATAGGTGGCCACGACAGCGGTGGCAAATCCACCGTCTTCGGAGATCGCATTGAATTCACGATTAATTCCAGCCATCAAATTTGATTGGCGGATGACATTGACATTTTGACGCATGATGCTGCGGAGCTTGTCAGCCGTTTCCGCGACTTGCTGTCCATGTCCGGTAACATCCGCCAACAAAACACGTGAGATTCGCCCTGATGCGCAGGATGTCAAGTAGTAGACATCACCGCCATTCTTGTCTCCCCCATAGGGTTTGCAGAAAACCTCCGCGGTCAGTCCTGTCATGCTGATGTTTTTTTCGACCGCGGAGTTGCCGCCCCAAAGCTCCATGCATTGCATGCGGTGCGGGGAATCAGGAGGAGGTGATGCGAGGCTCATACCTAGGGCCAGTGAAATGATTGAACGAGCATTTCAGTATAGACTGGCTGTCAATTCTTTTCAGAAGTTTACTGAAATGCGCGGGTCTGTATTTTATTTAAGAATTGTGAAATTCTTCTGTATTCGAGAAAATCCTTAATTAAAATAGGAAACTGAAGTTCGAATCAGTTCCTGTTACCTTTAATCCTAACAGCGTGTTGAGAAACGGATTTGTACGCGAGAATGAGAGTTTTGAGATGAGCACAAGGAAGAAATTCGCAGGTGAATCCCATGATTCATCGAGAATTTGTGACGATGTGACTCAGCTCAAAAATCCATTCGTAGCAAAATTAAGTTTTTCAACGGGCTGCTAAGAGTCAAAAGTAAAGCATCCGCACTCATGCGTCTCTTCCCCCATTTCCTCGTTAGCGCGATTGCGCTCGTCGTTTTGAACTCTCCAATGGCAGCTCGTGCAGAGTCCCCCGTCCGTGATGCACGAGGATTGATGGCTCTCTATGACTTTCAACAAGTCAAAGACGCAATCATTCCCGATGTTTCAGGCGTCAGCCCCAAACTCGATCTGGTCATCAAGGATGGCAAGCACGTGTCGGTCGAGCGGGGATTCTTGAGAATCACCGGCAGCACGCAGATTTCCAGCGAACAAAATGTCGCTGGATTCGCGGACGTTTTGCGACAAACGAACGAATTGACGCTCGAAGCCTGGGTCAAGCCAGCGAATCTGAAACAGGAAGGCCCAGCCAGAATCGTCACGATCTCCAAAAACCCCTCCGAGCGGAATGCGACTCTCGGACAACAAGGCGATCAGTATGACGTTCGTTTGCGCACGACGCGAACAACCACCAACGGCATTCCGTCGTTGAGTTCGCCGAAGAAAATCGTACAAACACAACTGCAACATGTCGTCTACAGTCGCAATCGTTTTGGCCTTGCCCGACTGTTTGTGGATGGTCGTGTCGTTGGAGAAGAAAAAATTGTCGGCGATTTACGAAATTGGGATAACGGTTATCATCTGGCGCTCGCGAATGAGGTGGGGGGAGACAGGGTCTGGCAGGGAGAGATTCATCTCGTCGCGATCTACAACCGTTCGTTGACGCCTGACGATGCTCGTCAACATTTTCGCGCTGGCCCGAACGCCGCGACAAAATTACTAGCCGAAAAGAAAACGAATCCGAATGCGGAACTCTTCGAGACTCGGATTGCCGGGATTCTGGCGAAGCACTGTCTGGAATGCCATGATCCGGCAACGAAAAAGGGAGGTCTGGACCTTTCTCAGAAATCGACCGCGTTCGCCGCAAGTGATTCGGGCAAGACATTGATTCCCGGCAAGCTCTCGGAGAGCGATCTCTGGGTGTACGTGGAATCGGACGAGATGCCCAAGAAACGAACCGCCTTGTCCGCTCAAGAGAAAGAGGCTCTCAAAACCTGGATTGCCGGTGGTGCAACCTGGACATTCGAGACGATCGATCCCGCCTTGTATCAGCATCAGTCGGATGGTGTGCGGACATTTGTTCGCCGTTTGACCGTCGATGAGTTTACGGAAACCGTGCGTGTGATCTTCGATGTCGATATCAGCCAGGAAGCGAAAGAGATTCTGCCGCCCGATCTGCGAGCCGACGGCTTCACGAATACCGGATATAACCTCACCGTGGACCTGGGACATGTCGATGCCTTCGCACAACTCGCTGAAATCATTGTGAATCGCCTGGATGTTAAGAAGTTCGCACAGCGATTTGAGAAGAGCGAAAAACTGACCGATGACAACATGCGAAAGCTCGTCGAGAACATGGGGCGCTGGGTATTACGCGGTCCTCTGGATGCAGACGAGATCAATATTTTCCGGGGGATTTCGACGACCGTTGCCAGTGCGGGTGGGAATTTTGAAGAGGCGGTCGGCTTCATTCTCCAATCGATGATTCAGTCTCCCCGCTTCATCTACATCATGGAGCGGGAACGGGGGCTGGGCGAAAGCCGAATCGTGACCGGATACGAACTCGCCAATCGACTCAGCTACATCATCTGGGGCGGACCTCCCGACAAGCCATTGCTGGACGCGGCGGAACGCTTCGAGTTGCAGGACGAAGAAAAACTTCACAAGCATGTCACACGAATGTTGGCTGATCCGCGCGCTCGGACCCATTCCAAAGATTTCATCTCCCAATGGCTCAATTTGAATCGGCTCAATCATCTCAGCCCCGATCCAAAGCTGTTTCCAAACTGGTCGCCACAAATTGCGAAGGACATGCAACAGGAAACTCTCCGCTATTTTGAAGACGTTGTCTGGGAACAGCAGCGACCGCTGGCCGATTTGTTGAACGCTCAGGTCACGTATCTCTCCCCCGAACTGGCCAAACATTACGGCCTGTCACCTCAGGGAAATTCGATTGCCCGTTACGAGTTGGAAGCGGTCTCGTCACGTGGGGGACTGCTGACGCAAGGAAGTGTGTTGACGATTGGAGGCGATGAAGCGTCTATGGTGACGCGTGGCTTGTTCGTCCTGCACGATTTGTTGCGCGGAACCGTGAAGGATCCTCCACCTTGCGTCGATACGACCCCCGTTCCGACCAAACCGGGCCTGACCAATCGCGATGTCGCTGAAATGAGACTCAAAAACAACGCCTGCGGAGGATGTCACGCTCGTTTCGAGCCGTTAGCGTTCGGACTCGAACGATTCGACGGACTTGGCACCTATCGCGTTAAAGACCAATACGGTAACACTCTTCGGGAAGATGGTCAGATTCTGATTCCCGGCTCGGCGGAAAAGATCGCTTACGAGAATTCCACCGAACTAATGAATTTACTCGCCAAAAGTGAACGCGTGCAGGAATCGCTGACCTGGAAGGTGACTCAGTTCTGTCTCGGACGACCTCTGGTGGCCGCCGATGCCCGACAGGTGCAACAGATTCACGAAGAGTCCCAGTCCCATGGTGGGACCTGGTATACGCTGATCATGGCGATCGTCACCAGCGATCTCGTTAAAACATCACCCACAGTTTCGCTCTCATCTGAGGAAAAACGATGACTCAACCTAGAATCAGTCGACGCACTGTCTTGAAAGGACTCGGTGGCATCACCATCGGCTTGCCCTTACTCGAAGAAATGATGCTCACGCATGGTTGGGGTGCGCCGGTTGCCGAAGTTCCGACGCGCGCGTTCAACGTCTTTTTCGGGTTGGGGATTCCCGCTCCTCTGCAGGAAGAGGGTTATGACGGCGTGCTGGAACCTCTCAAGCCGCTGAAAGAGAAATTGCTCATCATGCGGCACGTCGATCAGGTTCGGTGCGATGAAAAGGGCATCAACGCCCACTATGATGGTGCCTCGGGAGCGTTTACAGCGACACCTCCGAATGGCGAAGCAAAGTCCGGAGGAGCGTCGATCGATCAACTGATTCGTCGGACGGTCTATCAGGATGGATTGCCGAAGGGAATGGTTTCGACGCTTGTCGCGGGAACATTCTTCCGCCGCAGTCGTGTCAGTCGTTACGTGCATTCCTACAATCCGGATGGCAGCGTCGCCGCCACGATGCAGGAACGCCCGCGCGATTTGTTCGATCGCGTGTTTGGGACGATCGGTTCCTCGGCGGATGGAGACTTACGCAAAGAACGCTTGAAGCGAAGCGTTTTGGATACCGTCGTCGATCAGTACAAGTTTTACGCCGGTCAGCGATCGCCGCTGGGAAAAAATTCCCGAGCGAAAATCGCTACTCATCTCGAACGCATCCGTGAATTCGAACAGCGTGCCTACGAGATGAAAGACAAACATCCGCTGGCCCCGAAAGCTCCCAAACCGTCCGAACTGGCTCACGGCGGACAAGCCGATCCGGGGGGCGAAGGGATCGACATGCGGCTCGGTGACCTCGTCGAGGAATGGCGACTGATGGCCGATTTATACGCACTGGCGGTTCAGATCGATCGCGTGCGATTCGGGGCACTGACGTTCCTTGCAGCCGGCGAACGTCTTCGCATTACCGGGGACTACGAATATGGAGGTCGGAAAGTTTTTACATTCAATGACGAGAAACAACTCGGCAAATCGGGTTCTGCCGGGTGCAGTCACGAGTGGTGGCATCAGTTCCGCGAAAACAAGAAAAACGAACAACTCCGCGCTCACATCCATATGAAGATGCGCGAAGTGGCATACTTCCTGAGTCTGTTGGATCAACCCGAGATGAAGGAAGCCAACGGTCGGACGGTATTGGAAAACTCTTTGATCACTGTCTCGACCGAGTCAGGCGACGGACGACATTCCGATCCCAAACGCGAACTCTCCGGCATCTTCCACGCCATCACCGGAGCCAACAATCGCTTTAAGACGGGAAAAATCCTCAACGTCAAAGCGGAAGGGATTGACGTTTACAATTCGATGCTCGGCAGTTTCGGCGTGAAAGATCGTCTCGGGCCCAACGACCGCGAACATCAACAGGTCGACAAAATCCGCGCGTGATCTAAACTGGATTGAGCCGGCGATGATATTCGTAGCGCTCCAGATAGGAGAATCAGAACTAAGGTCAATGTTCCAGTGTTAGTTTTCTTCAATTACTCCCCCGGCCTTGCCGAAATGAGGCGAGATGGATAGACTTCCTGCATCGAATCATGAGAAATGTTGATATCGATACAAACGACCGGCTTCAAATGAGTAACGCGATTCGCCAGTGCGAAGCACGTTTTCGGTCGAACGGGACTCTGAAAGCTTTCATTCCCGTCCATTGACCCACAAATCGTGGGTCGCTGCCAACCACCGGTTCAATCGACCGCTCTGGAAAGCCGCCCGCGTCACGAACTGACGCAACGAACTTCGTGAGTTTCTTGTTTGTCCGGAGTTCAAACAGAGAGTCGTATTGTCTCTCGCGGCGTTTATTCCGGTGGTTATTGATCTCCGCTGTAAACACCTTCCGCCCGTCAAGTTTGGCGTGCGAATTACGGAGAGTCCCCGTCTTGAATCTGTCGAGAATCGACGGACAACGCTCGGAATCTCCCCTTGAAACAGATTTGTGATCTTCACCAGAAAACTGAAGATCGCCACACCAGTCAGGAAAACTCTTGAATACTTCAGAACAGACCACCTTTAAGAACCTCGAACTCATCGGTGCCTTGCAGAAGGCGCTCGCCGAGGAGAACTACGAAAACCCGACGCCGATTCAGGCTCAAACCATTCCCCCAGCTCTCGAAGGACGGGACATTCTGGGCTGTGCGCAGACCGGGACCGGGAAAACCGCCGCGTTCGCGTTGCCGATGTTGAACTATCTGTCCAAAGAAAATCGGAAAGCCCAGCCGACTCGGCCATTGGCTTTGGTGCTCGCTCCGACCAGGGAGCTCGCCATTCAGATCGGAGACAGTTTTGGGACGTATGGAAAGCATCTCCATCTGCGTGCGGCCTTGGTCTACGGCGGCGTCAATCAACATCATCAGGTCAAGGCGCTTCGTCGAGGAGCCCATATTGTGATTGCGACTCCGGGACGTTTGATCGACCTGATGAATCAGGGACACATCAAACTCGACCAACTCGAAATGTTCGCGCTGGATGAAGCCGACCGCATGCTCGACATGGGGTTTCTTCCTGATTTGCGACGCATTATCAAAAAACTGCCGGAGAAGCGGCAGTCGTTGTTCTTCTCCGCGACGCTGGCTCCGAATATCGTCGAATTGACGAAATCCCTGTTGCGCGATCCGGTGACGATCAATGTGACGCCGAAAACGACAAGCGTCGAGACGATTCAACAGCGTGTGATGTACGTCCAACACGATCAGAAGATGACCATTCTGGAAGACATCCTGAATGGTGAGAATGTTGATCGGACGCTGATTTTCACGAAAACGAAACGAACTGCCAATACGTTGTCCAAGCAACTGATGCGCTTTGGCGTGAACGCGACCGCCATCCACGGGAATAAATCTCAGAATGCTCGTCAGAAGGCTCTGGATGGATTCCGAAATCGAAAAGTTCGTGTGCTGGTGGCGACCGATGTCGCCGCCCGTGGGATCGATGTCGATGGAATTACGCATGTGGTGAATTATGACATTCCGGTGGAGCCCGAATCGTACGTGCATCGGATTGGCCGCACGGGACGTGCGGGCGCCGATGGTATCGCGATTTCTTTTTGCACCTCGAAGGAACGCCGTGAATTGAAGGCGATCGAACGCTTGATCAAGCAAGATGTTCCCGTTGATCCGGAGCATCCGTTTCCTCAAGGAGGCGGCCGCAATTCACGTGGCAAATCCAATGGTAAAAATCGATCGTACGGCAAAGGGAAATCACGCTCGAGTAAATCGAACGGATCGCGTCCGTCAGGTCAGGCATCCGGACAAGGTGGAGGAAACTCCAACCGTCGGCGTCGAAAGCCGAAACGCTCCAGTTCCAAGCCCGTGAACGCTCAGCAGTCCTGAATCTGATCGTCTGTAGAATTAAGTTTTGGCGAGCGGGTCCTCCGGCCAGGCGTGTTTCGAGTATCGTCTCCGGAGGTCTTTTCGTACCTGCGGATAAGTGTTTTCCCAGAAGCTCGTCAGGTCGTCGGTGATCTGTTGCGGTCGCATATTGGGAGCCAGCAGGTGCAATTGTAACGGCACTCGACCATTGGCAATCGTCGGCGTCTCACGCTGACCGAACAGTTCCTGAATGCGAATGGCGAGAACCGGCGGTTTGCCGGCTTCGTATTCCAGTTTGTAACTCTTTCCCGAAGGAGCCTGCCAGCGCGTGGGGGTAAGTTGTTCGATCTGTTGGAGTGTGGAATAGTCAAACCGGCTCTGCAGCATGCCGAGCCAGTCGCTTTTCCTCAGGTCGTCGAACGAACGGCACGTCCGACAGAGATCGCGGAGGACCTCCTTGATCAGTTCCTCATCGGCAGTCGGAAGTTCGAGTTCCGGGCACCATTCGTGGAGAGACTGAACGCGAGCGACGAACTGATCGAACGCGCGTTGCTCTTTGGGAAAGATGCGATCCCAGTGTCCACAGGCGGCCCGGAACAGGGCCTCTTCCGTTGCTTCGTTATCCGGTACGGGGATCGGACTCTCGTCCAGCTTCAGGTCGTCCCAGTAAGTCCGTCGGCGTCCCATGAGTTGCTGTTGAGTCGGGTGGAAGAAGACTTCATCACGCGTCTCCAGCAATTCCTCGGGAAGCCATTCCTGTTCCACGCCGGACGCCAATCGGACTTTGGCATTCGCCGACTTGTCATCGACATCGATGCAGAGAAACAGATCCGCTTCCCGGACGACGGATAACGGTGCCAATTGAACTCCCCGGCCTCCCACCATCAGCGCGTTCGGTTTTCCCGCTTGTCGTCGCTTAGCCAGACGATCCGGATAAGCGGCCAACAGGGCCTGAAGAATGTGCTGCTCTTCATTGCCGTGGCTGGCGACCGGTTCTCCGAGTTGCGATTCGATCATATTCCGCAGTTGCTGAGCGATTCGTTCGATGTTCTTCCCCGTTCCCCGGTTGAAGTCTCCGAACGATTCCGGATAGGGCCGCCCCGCCATCGCCGCTTCAAATGCCTCAAGACGCTCCAGAACATCTGAGCGCCCGTTGTGTGTCGCCATCACATCACGTGGAGACGACTTTCCTCGCCCCCGATGTCTGACTCGAAACGGATCGCGCTCGGACAACAGGGCAGCGAGAGTCGCGATGCGGTCGGGAATTCCGCGCCGGTGTCCTTCGATCAAGAGACGAGCGAGACGCGGACTGACCGGAAAGCGGGACATGCTGATTCCCAGAACGGTCGGTCCCGTTTCATCGAGGGCTCCGAGGCGTTCGAGGAGTTGTTCCGCGTGTGCAGCCGATGCTTCCTGAGGCGGTTCGAACCACGGAAACTCGCCGAGATCGGTTTCTCCCCAGACTTTGAGTTGCAGGAAGACACCCGAGAGATCGACGCGGTGAATCTCGGCGGTTTCGTGCTCGGGACGATGCCGATGCTGTGCCTGTTCCCAGAGCCTGAGGCAATAACCGGGAGCGGTCCGCCCTGCCCGTCCCGTCCGTTGATCCGCGCTGGCTTGCGAGATCGGAACGAGTTCCAGCCGGTCTAGTCCCAGGTCGTGGTTGAATTGCATGCTGCGGGCGAGCCCCGAGTCGATCACGCCCGTCACTCCGTCGATCGTCAATGAAGACTCGGCCACATTCGTCGCCAGGACCACTTTGCGTTGAGAGCAGGGGGATAACACCTCGTCCTGTTTCTCCAGCGGCAAATTCCCGTACAGTTGCAGGAGTTTCAGATCCCGTTTCGCGGCCAGCGATTCCAGTTCGCGGGTGGCGTTGAAGATTTCGCCTACTCCCGGCAGAAAGATCAGCACGTCTCCCGGTGTCCTGTCGAGAATGTCAGGCAGATGAGCGGCGATTTGTTGTTCGAGTCTTCGCTGATCGCGTCGTTTGACGTACTCAATGGTGACGGGATACTGTCGCCCTTCGCTATTCACGACCGGGCAGTTGCCGAGATACTCGGAGATCGGTTCCGCGGCGAGTGTTGCCGACATCACCACGATTTTCAGATCGGGCCGAATCGTCTGTTGCACGCAGCGTACCATCGCGAGGCAGACATCGCTTTCCAGCCCCCGCTCGTGGAACTCATCGAACACGACCGCTCCCACCTCTTCGAGAAACGGATCGTCCTGCAAACGGCGGAGCAGAATGCCGTCCGTGACGGTGAGTAACTTTGTTTCCCGACTTTTGCGACTGTCGAATCGGACCTGATACCCGACCAGACCACCTAACGAGTTCCCCATCTCATCCGCAATGCGACGCGCTGCCGCTCGGGCCGCGATGCGACGCGGTTCGAGCATGATGATCTGTTTATTATCCGAAAGCCCGGCATTCCAGATCGCAGGCGGAACCCTGGTGGTTTTTCCGGCTCCCGTCGGTGCATGCAGCACGACTGAATTCGAGGTCTCCAATCGGTCGAGCAACTCGGGCAGGATCTCAGCAATCGGTAAGTCGGGATGTTCGGAGGATTCGTTCATGAGAATTTACAATGTCTTCGACAGGGGCGATTTGACAAGTCTGTTGGCTGATTTGGCGGAAAAATCGGTGAGAACCCGAATTTCAGCGACAAAACTCCCTCTTTCATCCGGTGATTTTCGCGTTATAATGAATCATTGGGGATTGATTTGACGATCTTTCTTCCATCCCACCCAAAACTTCCTCCCTTGTACTCCTTCCGCGGATTTCCCTATGTTGAATCTTCAAGGACGTGCCTATCAAAACTGCGACGGCGTTACCCGTCGTGATGCTCTCAAAATCGGTACGCTGGCGTTCGGCGGTCTGAACGCCTTGACCCTGCCCAATCTGCTGCGGGCCGAGTCTCTTTCCGGTGGATCGTCTCACAAGGCGATCATCATGATCTACATGTGCGGTGCTCCCGGACATCAGGATCTCTACGACCTGAAGATGGATGCTCCTGCGGAAATTCGAGGCGAGTTTAAACCGATCGAAACTTCCGTTCCCGGTTTGCAATTGTGCGAGCACCTGCCGGGACTGGCAAAGGTCGCCGACAAGATTGTCCCGATCCGTTCGATGTACGGCTCTCCGAATGGAGCCCACGATTCCTTCATCTGCTACACCGGAAAATCTTTTCAAAATCAACCTCCCGGCGATTGGCCGGCGATCGGTTCCGTGATCTCTCATTTGCAGGGACCGACCAATCCCTCGGTCCCGCCGTTTGTCGGGTTGGCTCCCGATACGGGACACCCTCCTTACGGCTCGCCCGGCCATCCCGGTTTTCTGGGAGTTGGTCACTCAGCCTTTCGTCCTTCCGGCCCCAGCCGCCAGGATATGGTCCTGAACGGGATTAACGAAGCCCGTTTGAATTCCCGCAAGGAATTGCTGGCCCAGGTCGATAACATCCGCCGGGATATCGATTCCAGTGGAGCGATGGACGGACTCGATTCTCTCAATCAACAGGCCCTTGATATTCTGACCTCCAGTAAACTGGCCGATGCGCTCGATCTTTCCCAGGAACCGCTGGAAGTTCGCGAACGGTACGGCAAAGGGGATCCCAAAAATTACGGCGACGGAGCTCCCCGAAATCTCGAACACTTTCTCACCGCCCGACGTCTGGTCGAAGCGGGCGCTCGTGTGGTCACGTTGAATTTCGGTCGCTGGGACTTCCACTCCAACAACTTTAACGGTCTCCGAGACACCCACCTGCCCCAATTCGATCAGGGCCTCTCGGCGCTCATCGAAGACATCTACGAACGGGGTCTGGACAAGGATGTCGCTGTCGTGGCGTGGGGCGAATTCGGACGCACCCCCCGCATCAACAAAGACGCCGGCCGCGATCACTGGCCGCGAGTCGGCTGCGGTTTGCTTGCCGGGGGCGGCTGGAAGACCGGCCAGGTCATCGGTGCCACCGACCGCCTGGGGGGTGAAGCGGTCGATCGACCGGTACACTTCGGCGAGGTATTCGCATCGCTGTATCAACATATGGGACTCGATCCGCACGCCATCAAGCTGCCCGACTTCTCCGGACGTCCGCAGTACATCGTCGATGATCACGAACCGCTGCCGGAACTGGTGTAACGAATTTCTGCGCCACTCGGCTTCCTGCTCCAGGAATTCGAGCAGAAATTGATCTGGCTGTTTCGCAATGCATCGCCTCCTTTCGTCCTAAGTCCTTTGATTCTGAAAGATGGGCTGTAGACGAGATCCCATGATTGGCATCATTGCGATCTTCGAACGAAACCCGTCGGTTTTGCTCATTTTCGGAACTCATCTTTGCTCGATCAGGCGGAATTTGTTTTTGTGTACTGTTTGGGTTTGGTCCGTTGTCATTTGTTTGTGGTCAGTGGTGTCAGAAACTGGCAACTATCCGGTTCACTAAATCAGCCGCTTGGCGCTAGCCTGCGGTTCTGTTGAGTAGAAACGCTACCCATGTCTTGAATGGTCCACCAATCTCAACTGACAACGAACCACTGACGACTAACAAATTTCCAAATTGCCAAAGATCACGTTGTGGAATTCCGGCTTCCAAAATCTGAAATCCAGAATCCAAAATCGAATAACCCCGAACGCTAACTCTGGTACGCACGAAACGGCAAGGTCAATTTTTGGAGTGCTCCGACTTGTCGAAGCTATCCCTTTCGATCCGCTCGAACTGCCGTCCCCCATCGAACGAGAATGAAAGCGGTGGCAAGCCACCGCACTCCAAATTTTCAATGCTCGGGCCACTGGCGGCTTGCCAGTCCCTTGAAAAAGGGAGCCACGGATAACACGGTTGAAAACGGATTCTTATGGAAGGTAAAGAAGACTCGCGCAAAGGCGCGGCGGCGCAGAGAAAAGGATCAACATTCGACGCCCGCCATAAGCCGACGTGAAGGAAACGCTTCTTCTCGCGCCCTGGGCCTTACTCCGAGCAAAGCGACCGATCTCCCCGACAGTTTCCTGGTCTGTTATTTCTCGGACATGCTGTCCGCGAGAACCGTAAAAACTTCCTTCGGGAAACCATAGTTACGACCATCGGGGCCAGATATTGCCGACATCGGGGTCTCATTCAGGCAATTCTCAATCTCCTCGGAAGACCTGTGATCGATCATCAGATACTTCGCAGCCCGGATGTGGTCATTCATCGATCCCGTTACCGATCTGTTCAGAGCCTTGGCATAACGGACCGTTCCACACTCGGGAGCAATGAATTCTTCATAGACGTGCTGTAGACCATCATTAGTTGTCAATTCACGGATACGCTCCAGTCCGCGGTTGATGAATGTCACGTCGTTAGTGATTCCTTTTCCACGCAACAGGCATGAGTAGAGTGATGCTGTGTTGGTGAGAATGATGTATTGCACGCGTCCGACGGTAAAGAGGTGGCCGGACCAGTCAGTCAATGGGTTCTCGCCCATCGGCAAATCCAGCAGCTTGTCTGATTTGATCTTCTTGCTTAATTTTTGCGACAATCGAAAAATCATTGGCGTATCTCCTCACAGCCCATCGAAAAACTCAATTCTGTCGAGAGCAGTGCTTTGAGTCGAGAAACATCATCACAATCCCTCGACGAATCACCGGATTTACCTGCGCATAATTTCCTTGTGCTCATCTTGAAACTCTCATTCTCGCCAACAAATCCGTTTCTCAATATGTGGGTTAAGATGTCATCAAAGGGTTATTCCTTTCACCTGGAGACCGCAAGTCTGTAACGTGTGACACGTCATGCTTACGCCGGCGAGAGCGTGGCACCTGGCCAGGAATCGACTAAGATCGGACGAGTGAGGTATCCACACACTGGCGGGACGCCAGTTGCACCCGGCGATATAACCGTTTGACAATGCACTCCCGGCAGCTCACAGACCACCGATGAGTTCCGGCAGCAGTTGGGTCAGCTTTTCGCCGCCGATGCCCGCCACTTCGATGATCTTCGCGATATCGACCGGTTCCAGAGCATCCGGCAGACAAAGATCGGTCACGACCGAAAAGGCAACCGCACGTAACCCGCAATGGGCGGCGACGAGAATCTCTGGCACCGTCGACATGCCGACGATATCGGCTCCCATGTTTCGAAGCCAGCGGTATTCGGCCCGCGTTTCGAGATTGGGGCCGGGCACGGCGACCAGGACGCCGGTATGAGCGGCGATGCCGAGTGCGAGCGATTTGGCTTTCGCGCGATCAATGATCTCTTTGTCGTACGGTTCGCACATATCCGGGAAGCGCGGCCCCAGACGTTCGTCGTTCGGACCTCGCAACGGATTATCGGGCAGCAGGTTGATGTGATCTTCGATGATTACAATATCGGCCAGATCGTATTGGGGGTTCATGCCTCCCACAGCGGAGGTGACGAACAGAAATTCGGCTCCCAGTTCTTTCATGACGCGAACGGGAAAGGTGACCTGCTCGAGACTGTAGCCTTCGTAGTAATGGAAGCGGCCTTCCATCGCGAGGATCGGCGTGCCGTTGAGTTCGCCGAAGACCAGTTGTCCGGCGTGCGATTCGACGGTCGATTCCGGGAAGTGGGGAATGTCGCCGTAGGGGATTTTGACGGCGTTCTCGATTTGAGCGGCGAGTCCGCCGAGGCCAGTTCCGAGAATCAGTCCTGCTTTCGGCGTTCCGCTGATGGAGCCCTGGATGAATTGAGACGCCTCGAGAATCCGATCGTGGAGCGAGATGGTCATGGTGACTACTTAAGCGTAGAGACTCGGGAGACGCATGACGAGGTTCGGAGGTGAGGGTTCAGTCTTCGTCGTCGTAGTAGAAGTCGTCGTCATCATCTTCGTCGTCGTCATCGAAGTCGTCGTCGAAGTCATCTTCGAAATCGTCATCGAAGTCGTCGTCGAGGTCCTCATCCAGATCTTCGTCCAGATCGTCATCGAATTCCTCGTCGTCGCCGAATTCATCATCGTCGTCGTCATCATCTTCGAAGAAATCTTCTTCGTCTTCGATTATCCCTTCGATCCACCGTGACGGTTCTGTCTCGGTGGTCTGGGCGGTATCGTCCCAGCGCGGCGCGTCGAGTTCGTTCATAAGTTGGTTGGGAGTGAACTCAGGGGCAATCATGAATTTATCCTTCTGGTGAGATGCTTCTCGATCGACGAAATTTGTTGACAAGGAATCACCACTTCCAACAGTCAACTTCTCAAGAGACGTTCAAAGTCACATATCCTTCACTTGTGTGTGATAATTGAAAATTCCCGGCTTTGTCAAGCGAGACCTCTCGACGAAAGAGGATTCTTCCTGAGACCGGTTCGCGCCTCGTCCGCAGGCTACCGGGATACGTCGATTTGCTCAAGCAGATAGGCCCCGTAAGAACTGTTTTTCACGGGTTCCGCCAACTTTCGCACCTCCTCGACGGTGAGGTAGCCCAGTCGCCAGGCAATTTCCTCCGGACAGGCGATTTTCAGCCCTTGTCTCGCTTCGATGACGCTCACAAATGTCGCCGCTTCCAGCATTGATTCATGCGTTCCGGTGTCGAGCCAGGCGGTCCCGCGACCGAGAATTTCGACGCTGAGATCCCCCTGCTCCAGATATTTCCGGTTCAGGTCGGTAATCTCCAGCTCCCCTCGGGCGGACGGTTCGAGTCCGCGGGCGAGCTCGACCACCTGCGAATCGTAGAAATAGAGTCCCGTGACGGCATATTTCGATCGGGGGAATTCCGGTTTTTCCTCAATCGAAGTTGCGCGATTCTGCTCGTCGAGGGTGACGACGCCGTACCTTTGGGGATCGCGAACGTGATACGCGAACACCGTCGCTCCCTCGGTCCGTCGATCGACTTGCTGCAGAAAAGTGGACATGCCGTGTCCGTAGAAAATGTTGTCTCCCAGAATCAGCGCCGAGGACCGATCGTCAATGAAGTCCTCGCCGATCAGGAACGCTTCCGCGAGACCGTTCGGTTCGGGCTGGACGGCGTAGGAAAATTGCAGGCCCCAGTTTGAACCGTCTCCGAGCAGTTTCTCAAACAGAGGGAGATCGGTCGGCGTGCTGATGATCAGGATGTCGCGAATTCCCGCGAGCATCAACGTCGAGAGCGGATAATAGATCAGCGGTTTATCGTAGACGGGCAGGAGTTGCTTACTGACGACGTTGGTCATCGGGCTCAACCGCGTTCCCGATCCTCCCGCCAGGATGATTCCGCAGCGTTGGCTGGTTGGCTGATTCATCACGATCTCCCGAGGTCAGGTGGCCTCCGCTGATTTTGCGGTCACATCTTCGCGCGTCAGGGACGCGCAGTGGAGACACTCCCGCACGACGCCCAGATAGGTGTTTGTCAGATGGGCGTTGGTTTGAAAGTCGGAATTCTCCAGTAAGTGCTGATGCAATCGCGGCAGGTTGTAAAATGGTACGCTTGGGTAGAGGTGATGATCGAGGTGATAATTGATGTTTTTGGGAGCAAACAGAATTTTTTCCCACCAACTGGGGTAGGTTGTGCGGGTTTCCCGGTAGATGTGGTCGTATTCCAGGGCGTAATGTTCGGAAATCGTGCGGAATCGCAACACCGCTTTCAGCCAGGTCAGCAGCGGGACAATCCAATACACCATGAACAATTGCCAGAAGAAACCGCCGAAGCAATACGTCATGGCGCTAAAAAAAACGAGATAGAAGGCGATCTTGCCGAAGTCCCAACCGCCGCGCGGATACGCGGGCTGGTAGGTGTAGCGTCCGAAAAACTGGACCTGATCGAGGAACCGCAGTCCAAGCGTGTCGCCGAGAAAGAGAAAGAAGAGCCCCGTACGGGTTTTGGGAAAGCTCCAGTCGCCCGTTTCACGCAGTTCCCAATCCGGGTCGTCTTCGGTATTCGGGGTGCGATGGTGAGAGAAGTGAAGTTGTCGGTAATAGCGCATGTCGATCAGCAAGAGCCAGGCGGCTCCGAGCTGACCGATCAGTTCATTCCAAAAACGATTGCTGGAAATCCTGTAATGAGCGCCTTCGTGCATCATGATCGCCAGCGCATGTTGCCGGGATCCGATCAGGATCACAGCAGCGACATATCCGACGATTCCCGCGGCGAGATTGACCGACCATAACTGCCAGGAGAGTGCGATCGCGGTTCCGATGATGACCCATTCGGTCAAAACGCCGACGACGCTGCGCCACGTTTTCAGAGTCGAAAGTTGTTTAATCAACTCGGGAGAGACCGGTTTGTTCCAGTCGTCGGCGAGCTGGTCGTTCTCCGATATTTCGGAGATCGTGGCGGGGGCGTTCATTCGAAAGGAACTCCGTGGAAATCAACCTGACTAGGAGTCGAAAAGGCGTCATTCAACTGTCACTCATTTCCGGGAAAGCGTCAACCTGAACTGGAGTCCGTTTTTCGGGAATCAGGACTCGCCTCGGCGACTTAAGCAAGTTAGGCTGACTTTATGAGCCTATTGAACAGCCCGTTGTGAGCTTGAGAGAAAGTACCGGAAAGGTGAAACCGAAGATGGCCAGAATTCGCTACGCGCAGATCGGAGTCGGGCACGCACACGCCGATAAAATCGGCGTATATCGAAAGTCGGACGACTACGAAGTGATCGGCGTGGCTGAGCCGAACGATGCGCTGCGGAAACGGGCGGAATCGTCTGATCTCTATAAAGATCTGCCCTGGATGTCGGTGGAAGAACTGTTAAATCAGCCCGGCTTGCAGGTCGTTGGAGTCGAGACGCAGGTGGGCGATTTGTTGAAGTATGCGGAGCTGGCGATCGCGTCCGAGAAGCACATTCATCTCGATAAGCCGGCGGGAGAGTCGCTTCCTCGTTTCAAAAAATTACTCGACGCGGCAGCCTCGAAACATCTCACCGTTCAGATGGGTTACATGTACCGTTTTAATCCCGCGGTTGTATTGCTGCGACAATTTTTGAAGAACGGCTGGCTCGGAGAGCCGTTCGAGATTCATACAGTGATGAGCAAGTTGATGTCGGCTTCGGCGCGTCAACCGCTCACGAAGTATTCCGGCGGGACGATGTTCGAGTTGGGATGCCACTTGATCGATCTGGTGGTGGGAGTGCTGGGCGAGCCCGAGAATGTGGTCCCCTTCCCTCGTCATTCCTCAACCATCGATGACAGGTTTCTCGATAACATGCTCGCCGTGCTGGAATATCCGCGTGCGACGGCGACCGTTCGTTCAAGCGTTAACGAGGTGGACGGCTTCGCCCGGCGTCACCTGACGGTCTGCGGGAGCGGAGGGACATTTCACATGCAGCCGCTCGACGCTCCCGACGTCACGGCGACTTTTTTGACCGCTCACGGAAAGTATCAAAAAGGGAAAAACGAAATCCCGTTCGGTCGCTACGCACGCTATGAAGGGGACGCCGCCGAGCTCGCGAAAATCGTGCGTCACGAGAAGGCACCGGAGTTCGGATACGATCACGATTACGCCGTCCAGAAGACGATTCTGCTGGCGAGCGGTTTACCGGAGGAGTGAACGATGCAGGACGAAGCGAGCTATCTGTGTCAGTCATGCGGCGAGGAAATCGTCGTCCCGATTGATGTGACCGAGGGGGAGCATCAGGAGTATGTCGAAGATTGTCCCGTCTGCTGTTGTCCCAATGTGATTACGGTCGAGATCGATGATGACGGCTCGGTCAGGATCTCGGCGGAGCCGGAGTGAGTGATATTCGACCGAATTCGCGTATTCACATTGTTATCAGGCGAGAAACTGTGCTTCAACTGCGACGATAGAACGGCAACGGCACGACTTTGGCTCCCATCCGCTTGCCTCGAAAATCGACTTCGAGTTCGGTCCCTTCGGCGGAGTTCTCGGGAGTGACGTATGCCATGGCGATCGATTGTCCGAGTGTCGGGGACTGGGTTCCCGACGTGACTTCCCCAACAAGTTGATCGCCGGCATAGACGGGCGTCCCTTCACGAGCGATCCGACGCCCATCGAGAACCAGACCGATGCGTTTTTGCAGATCGGCTCGATCTTTGAAACTGCTTAACGCTTCCTTGCCGATGAAATCACCCGCTTGCAATTTGACGCCGAATCCGAGACCGGCGGTATAGGGATCGGTCTCTTCATTGAGTTCATGGCCATAGAGGGGCATGGCCGCTTCCAGGCGGAGTGTGTCGCGTGCCCCCAGTCCACAGGCCGTGAGACCGTCTTTGCCATGCTCGTCGAGCAGCGATTTCCACAGATCGACCACGACATCGCCGGGGGCCAGGACTTCGCAGCCGTCTTCACCGGTGTACCCGGTGCGCGTGACGAATGCTTCCTGTCCGCCGAGGGTGGTTTTCACGCCGGAATAGTATTTGAATTCTTCCAGTTTCGGCCCGAAGTGCGGTTGCGTCCATGCGAGTGCTTTGGGGCCCTGAATGGCGATCATGGCGAGTTCTGCGGTGCGGTCAGTGAACTGGACGTCGAAACCGTCGATGTGCTGTCCGATCCAGTCGACAATCTTCGGGCGGTTGGAGGCATTCACAACCAGAGAGTACGCATCATCCCAGCGATAAACGAGGACGTCGTCGAGAATACCCCCCTGTTGGTTGGTGACCAATGCGTAACGGATCTGGCCGACGTCCAGTTTGGTGACGTCATTCGTTACGATGTGATCGAGGAACCGGCAGGCATCGGAACCGGTGAACCAAAGTCGTCCCATGTGCGAGATATCGAATAGTCCTGCCACATTGCGGACGGCGTTATGTTCTTCGGTGATGCCCGTGTACTGGACCGGCATCTCGAAGCCGGCGAAATCGACGAGTCGGGCTCCTGCTTCCGCGTGCCAGGCATGGAGAGGGGTTTTCTGAAGGTCACTGGGACTGTTCATGATTGATTCCGTTCCAATAGAAACAGAGGATCGTGAAATCACGATCCTCTGTGAAGTCTCAAATATGATGATTGCGCTGGTCAGTGTTGACTATTGACCGCTGCTGCACAAGGAGGCTCGCAGATATTCGCGATTCATGCGGGCGATGTCCTCCAGCTTAATTCCGGCGGGACATGCCGCTTCGCATTCTCCGGTGTTGGTACACGAGCCAAATTTTTCGTCGTCCATCTGGGCCACCATTTTCAGGACGCGTTCGCTGCGTTCTGATTTGCCGTGTGGTAACGAGGAGAGGTGTGACACTTTGGCCGAGGTGAACAACATGGCCGAGGCGTTTTTGCAGGCCGCGACGCAGGCTCCACAGCCGATGCAGGCGGCAGAGTCCATCGCCTGTTGCTGATCGGGGCGCGGTATCGGAATGGCGTTGGCGTCGGGAGCGTTCCCCGTATTCACCGAGACATAGCCTCCTGCCGTGATGATCCGGTCGAATGCCGAACGGTCGACGACCAGGTCTTTCACGATCGGAAACGCCGTCGCTCGCCACGGTTCGATCGTGATTTTGTCGTTGTGCTCAAATCGTCGCATGTGAAGCTGGCAGGTGGTCGTTTCGAGATCGGGGCCGTGAGGCTGGCCGTTGATCATCATGCCGCACATACCGCAGACGCCCTCGCGACAATCGTGATCGAATGCGACCGGTTCGATTCCCTGTTCGATCAACTCATCGTTGAGGATGTCGAGCATTTCGAGGAACGAGGCGTGCGTTGAGACACCTTCAAGTTGGTATTCCTCGAAACGTCCTTCTGTCTCCGCGTTCGGTTGTCGCCAGATTTTCAGAGTCAGATTGATGGTTTCGTGACTCATTATTTATAACTCCTCGTAGCGAGAGGAACGTTTTCGAATTCCAGTTGTTCTTTATGAAGAGTCGCAGCTTCTCCGACTCCGTTAAACTCCCACGCTGCCACGTACGCGTAATCGTCGTCGTTTCGCAGGGCTTCGTTTTCGGAAGTCTGGTGCTCTTGGCGGAAATGGCCGCCGCACGATTCTTCGCGATTGAGTGCGTCGGTGGCGATCAGTTCGGCGAATTCCATGTAGTCGGCAACACGACCGGCCTTTTCGAGAACCTGGTTCAACTCTTCATTTTTGCCGACAATTTTCAGGTCTTCCCAGAATTCGGAACGTAGTCCCCGAATATTTTCGATAGCGGTTTCCAGACCTGCTTTGGTGCGTTCCATGCCGACATAATCCCACAAAATCGCTCCCAGTTCTTTATGGAACTGGTTGGGAGTTCGGCTTCCGCCAATCGACATGATCTTGTTGACTCGGCCTTTCGCGTTTTCCAACGCTTCGCGGCAGGCATCGTGGTCTTCGGGAATCTTCTCGAAGGAATGTCTGGCGAGGTGGTCTCCGATGGTGTACGGGATCACGAAGTAGCCATCGGCGAGACCTTGCATCAAGGCGCTGGCACCAAGACGGTTGGCTCCGTGGTCGGAGAAGTTAGCTTCCCCGAGGGCATACAATCCCGGAATGGTTGTTTGCAGGTGATAATCGACCCACAATCCACCCATCGTATAATGGACGGCTGGGTAAATCTGCATCGGGACATGATACGGGTCGTCGCCCGTAATCTTCTTGTACATATGAAACAAGTTGCCGTACTTCGCTCGGATGACATCCTCTCCATCGCGGGCGATGGCATCCCGAAAATCGAGATAGACGGCTTGACCGGTGTCGTTGACGCCGTGTCCTTTGTCGCATTCGAGTTTGGCTGCGCGTGAGGCAATGTCACGAGGAGCTAAATTACCGAACGAGGGATAGCGTCGTTCCAGGTAGTAGTCACGTTCGCTGTCTGGTATCTCGGCGGGTGGGCGAGAGTCATCTTTGCGTTTTGGTACCCAGACACGACCATCGTTCCGCAAACTCTCACTCATCAGCGTCAATTTTGACTGATAGTCGCCCGAACGTGGAATGCATGTGGGGTGAATTTGAGTGAAACAGGGGTTTGCGAAAAAAGCACCTTTTTTATGGCAACGCCAGGCGGCGGTCACATTTGAACCGTTTCCGTTGGTGGACAAATACCAGGCGTTCCCATAACCACCGGTCGCCAAAACGACCGCATCGGCGGTGTGCGTTTCAAACTCACCGTTTATCAGGTTCCGCGTGACAATCCCTCGTGCCTTGCCGTCAACAACAATCAGGTCGAGCATTTCCCGGCGGCTGAAGATTTCCACTTTGCCGGTTGAGACCTGTCGCATGAGGGCTTGGTAGGCTCCGAGGAGTAATTGTTGTCCGGTTTGTCCGCGACAATAGAACGTCCGAGAGACTTGTGCCCCGCCAAACGAACGATTCATCAGGAAACCGCCGTATTCGCGGGCAAAAGGAACTCCTTGAGCCGTGCATTGATCGATGATGTTGTTGGAGACTTGTGCCAGTCGATAGACATTCGCTTCTCGGCTGCGAAAATCGCCCCCTTTGACGGTGTCGTAAAAGAGTCGCCAGATGCTGTCGCCGTCGTTCGGGTAATTCTTGGCGGCGTTGATGCCTCCTTGAGCGGCGATACTGTGGGCCCGTCGTGGACTGTCTTGGATACAGAACGATTTGACGTTGTAGCCGAGTTCGCCGAGCGTCGCGGCGGCAGAGCCTCCGGCAAGACCCGTCCCGACGACGATAATGTTGAATTTTCGTTTATTCGCCGGATTGACCAGTTTGAGGTCAAACTTGCATTTGTCCCATTTGTCCTGAATCGGACCGGATGGGATTTTCGAATCCAGAATGTTGGTGGCTGGTTCCGCGATGGCCATCTTGGGCTCCCTGTCGGGGCTAACTCTCAGTCGTGAAGAAATAAAGTCTGAACGGGTCTAAACTCGTCACTGGAACATGACCGCCCAGATCGGAAAACTGGCGAAACCGACCGCAATAATGATTGCAAAGGCCGTCCCCGCACATTGGATAAACTTATTGTATTTGGGGTGGTTCAGTCCCAGGGACTGGAAGGCACTGGAGAATCCGTGACTTAAGTGCATTCCCAGCACTAAAACACCGGCAATGTATCCCCCAAACGTGATCGGATCGTGCAGCAGACGAACCGCTTTGTCGAATGGTTCTTCGCCTTCCGGTCCGGGATTTCGTAATCCGAGACGGAAGTCGGCCAGGTGTAAGAGGACGAAACCCAAGACGATCACACCGCTCGTCCACATCACATCGTGAGGAAAGTAAGCGAACAGCGGAGCTTTCTGCTTGGTCTCTTTGACGTCATAATTTTGCTTGCGGGCGAGCTTATTTTCTCGTGTCGTCACGACTGCGAGCACCACGTGAGCCAGAAATAAAACAAACAGCCCGACTTCGGCCACTGCCAGAAGCATCTTCTGCTCGTGGAGAGCGTGAGCGTAGTGGTTGTATTCTTCGGCTCCCACATAGAGGAGCAGGTTTCCGGCCAAGTGGGTGATCAGGAAACCGCACAGTAGCAGTCCCGTAATCCCCATGACAAATTTCTTGCCGATGGATGATGACAGAGCTCGGATCAGCCAGTTCAAGATCTGCTCCTTCGTGAGCGAATCGTTCAGGGTGTCTATCGATGGTGGAGGGATCGAGTAACCGATCCCCTAGCAGCCCGTTGTAATATAAACCGTATTGGTGACAGGTTTTTCACAACCGGCTACCCGGATTATAAGTGGTCGGTGGCCAAGTTCAATCACCAAGCCGGTTTGCAGAGCCTGAATGCTGAGATTGTCCGATTGTTTTCATCGTTTCTTCTCGGAATCTAAGTCGGACCGACCCAAACCGCTGGGAAATGTCCCGATTGACGTGCGTTCAATGCGGGACTACGCTGAAGTAATGAGATCTCTTTCCTATGGAGTCTTCTATCGTGAACCTCGATCAAACCATTGAGAATCTGTCAGCATTGTCGGTGGAAGAACGCCTCCAGATTGTCCAGCGCCTGTGGGACACAATCCCAGCTGAGACTCCGGTTCAACTTTCACCCTCACAAAAAGAGGAGCTGGAACTTCGGATCGCCGCGCACGATGCTGATCCCGACTCCGCGTTGACCCGCGAACAACTCGAAGCACGACTGAAGAGTTCAAGATAATGGTGAAGGTCGCCTATCGTCCTAAAGTTGCTGACGATCTTCAACAAGCCATGGATTGATATGAAGACAAGGTGAGTGAACCGGTGTCCGCGAATTGTGGGAAAGCTTTTTTTAGAATGATTGTAAATGGGCGTTTATTATTACTACGTCAACGAGACTAACGAGCAATATTTCTGTATTGATCCGAGTGGAACTGACATCAAAAAGTATGCGCTTGGAGACAATATTGGTTCTCGTGCTCTCCATTATTTGCTGCTCAACAATGACGAGTATTTCACTGGTGTGCCGGCTCATTCGATGGTTGGTAGTTGGATAGGTACTCATTTCTTTGTGACTGGTGATGACTACGACGAGCGTTTTAAGGATTTCCAAGAGAAGTTTGAAAATATTGGTCAGTCCGTTGTCGAGATGATCGTCGAGATCGCACCGTACGATCTAGTCACGCATGGAGGTGTGGAGTGGCTCCTGACCGTCCTCCAATACAATGGAAAATTCATCACAATCGATCCGAAAATGCGAAAAAGAATGTCAAAAGCGTTTCGGCAGAGTAATCATCTCCAGCCAGATGAAGAGTTACAGAAGGTCATAACAGAATTGAAGGCGCTCCACGAAAGAGATTACGAGCCATTTTTTGATGATTGAAGAAGTATCTGCTCTTACACGGAGAAGCGTCCCACTTCAAAAGAGTCTCGAAGATTGGACACGCCGACGGAAGTCGGCAGGAGATCACGGAAGAGGGTTGGGATTTCTGGTATAATTCTAGTTGTCACGAGCCGGCCAGGAACGAGATATGTAACATGTGAGCTGCTTTTTCAACGAATGAAAGAAAAATGTCATTTCGTGAATGGTACAAGGAACAGTTCTCCGAGACTCTGAAGGAACCGTTGTCTGATTCCGACCGCATTCCCGATGACGAAATTGATCGGCTGCTCGATGGACGGGAAATACCGCTCGCATTGCGTGACTATTATCGTGTCGCCGGACGGCATTGGATGAACTCCAACTACGATCGATTGCTGGCTCCGAACGAATTACGTCGAGAACATTCCCACATCATGTTCATGGACGAAAATCAGAATGTTGGACACTGGGGATTCAATCAAGAAGACGCTGCTGAAAATGATCCAGAGGTCTACCTGGGACAATGGGAAGGCGATGATTTTGTCTGGTACGATCAAGGACAAACCCTGAGCCGATTCATTATCGAAAGTTGGTTGGAAACCTGTACCGGCTAAGGAAGTGATGACGAGGTTACTGATTGATGAGGCTCGGGGAAATTTATCTCCTGGATCCGCGAACAAGAGGAACTTGCCATGAATTACGAGGACGTCGAAACGAAGTTGCACAGTTTGACAAATACGCTGGTTCATGAGCTCATCTCACTGACGCCGGAATCAATGTCAGAGATTCAGTTTGAAATTCTTTCGACGGACGACGGCGGAGCCGATGTCGGTTTACTGGAAACTCATCCTGATGCCAAAAAAGTGGCTCTCAGCGATGCTGTTTTTACGGCATCATCTCATTATTTGCCTTTGGTCAAACAATATGTGAACGGCTGGCAGCGAACACTCATTTCGCTTCAAGAAGGTGAGGAAGGTTGGCAGGTCAACGTGGAATTCGAGCAAGCATGACACGGGTAGTACGGACCAGCGGTCCGTGTCTCAAACGACAAGAAATTCCCTCATGCGTGTGCGATCTGGAAGCGACTCACCATTCTCGCGTATTGAACAGTTCCCGTCGATTAGGCACAGCTAATCGACTCACTTGGTGACTGCGTCGGCCAGCCAATCTGAGTTGAGCTTCCTCTGAAAGGCGGAGGTTAGACATTCAGAAAATATTCTGGAATCGCAATGAAATATTTGAGATGAAACAAATATCGGCAAGCCATCTTCAGCGGCACGAGAAAACCAATCTGGAGGATCAGCATCGCGACCAATGCTCTCAGTAATCCTATTCTTCTGCGGTGGGCATAGAGAACAAGAATAACCCCGCTCAAGAAATAAAACGCCAAAAGTAAGAATCCTGGAAACTCGCGAATATGCCAACTCCACCGATGATAAGAGACTCCAAGCAAGTGCCCCCAAATGTATTCTGAAAAATTCGTCAAGCTGATCGCTTCTATTCTATCAAGTCCCATTTTTCAGACGGCCAGTAGAATTGCCAGAAGGGGCCACGGCACCAGATTTCAACCCACAACAAAAACAACCAAAATGATTCCAGGCTGCACAATGCGATCAGAGCAGACTTTCTGTATGAAGTCGGTGTCGAGAATTGTGGCGTATCCGAGCTTTCTTTGGAGAGAAGGATCGAAATAGAGACGAAGCCGAGCGTAAATATCAGAGGGATAACGAATCGGGCCAACCAGGGATCAAAATAAACCAGCAGTTCTTGGACACCGGGCTGTATCATCATCATCGGATGCTCCGATGCATCGGGTCGGCCATAGTGAGCGTCCACGATTTTGCGGATGGCAGGTTTTGAGAACCACAGCGCGATATTTATCGTGGCAAATGAAAATCCGATGATGATCAGAGCTTTTCGCATATTTGGATCGCTCGGCTTTCCCCGGTGTTCTGACGAGGCCGGCTGCGATGGTCACTCGGCGCAGTCACTCATTCACCCACAGTGAAAATCCGTTTCCTCCGTCTCATCTGTGTTCTTACTTCTACCATTCGTGTCATTCGCTTTATTCGTGGTCAAAAGATTTCGGCTTGCTGGGCTGCATGAGTGGATGCCCTTGTGAGAACAGTTCCACATCGCTCATACCGACAGAGGACAATCGGCCTACAGTGATGCCTTAACCCTTCTTCTTCCCGCGTCTTTTCTTATTCGATTTCTTCGATGAGCCACCGGATTTGCCTTTGCCGTTCCCTTTGCTCTGCCCCTTACCTTGAGATTTTCCCTTTGGGGAGCCTTTTTTCTTCTGGCGGCTGTTCCCTTTGGACTTCTGCTTCTTCTTTTTCTTCGAATTCTCTGACTTCGATTTGCTGCCGCCGGAGAGTAACTCGAAATCGAGTTCTCGTCGGTCGATATCGACCTTGGCAACTTTGACCGTGACCGGATCGCCGAGGCGGAATTTCGTTCCCGTCGATCGACCGACGAGGGCGCGGGCTTTCTGGTCGTAATCGAAGTTCTCTTTCGCTTCGAGACGGCGAATGTGCGTCAATCCCTCGACCGGGATCTCGATTCCTTGAGAGAAGATGCCGAACGTCTCGACGCCGGTGATGATGGCGTGCAGCTCTTCGCCGATGCGGTCTTCCATATAGCGGAGGAGCTTCAGTTTGGTCAGTTCCCGTTCGGCGCGTTCCGCGCGTCGGGATGTCTGCGAACAGTGTTTCCCCAGGCGGATCAATTCGTCTTCGTTGGATTCCTTGGGACGTCGCGTTTTCTTGATGATGGAATCGACAATCCGATGCACGGTCAGGTCTGGATAGCGGCGGATCGGACTGGTGAAGTGGCAGTAATGTTCTTCGGCGAGTGCATAATGGCCGACTTCAAAGCGCGAATATTCGGCCTGCTTCATGCTGCGGAGCAAGCCGTAGCTGATCGAGCGTTCCGCCGGGTGTCCCTTGACCTTGTCGAGGAGTGCCTGGAGCGATTTGCGGTCCTGGTATTTGGGTAATTGCAAATCGAGCGTTTCGACGAATTCCGCGAACGTGCGCAGCTTCACTTCGTCGGGATCGGGGTGAATTCGACGCAGGAAGAGAATGCCGCGATCGGTCAGTTCCCGCGCGACGGCAATATTCGCCGCCAACATGAACTCTTCGATGATCTGGTGCGACTCGTCGTGTTCTTCTTCGACGGCTCCGGTAATGCGGCCTTCCTTGTCGAAGAGGAGTTTGACTTCCGGCATCGACAGTTCGAGCATACCCTTATCGTGACGTCGTTTTCGCAAGATGCGGGCGACTTTCTGCATCCGTTCGACCAGGTCGAACACTTTCGCGCCGACTTTCTTGCGACCTTTCTCTCCCGAGGCGAGCAGCGGCAGGACCTCTTCATATGCAAAGCGTTTCTTGACGTTGATCGCCGTGTTGGACAGCCGAGTCGAGACCGGAACACCGTCGGGTGTGAATTCGATGAAGCAGGACTTCGTAAAGCGAACTTTCCCTTCCTGCAAAGAGGCGAGACCGTTGGAGATGATCTCCGGCAACATGGGGATCACCTTACGCGGCAGATAGACACTGGTTCCTCGCTTAACGGCTTCGGTATTCAAGGGGCTGTTGGAACGGACGAAGTGAGAGACGTCGGCGATATGCACGCCGAGCACGTAGTGGCCCGCTTCATTCTTCTCCAACGAAATCGCGTCGTCAAAATCACGGGCATCGGCGGGGTCGATGGTGATGATGGTTTGGTCGGTGAGATCTTCCCGGCCTTCGAGATCGGTATCGTCGAAACGGTCGGCCTGTCGTCGGGCGTCTTCGAGGACCTCTTCGGGAAACTCGTGGGGAATCCCGAACTGGTAAACAATCGACATCGTGTCGACTTCAACATCCCCGCCGGGACCGAGGACTTTCGTGATCACCCCTTCCCCTTGTCGGCGAGGCGTGGGGAACCGCAACATGTCGAAGACGACTTTGTCGTCGGGATTGGCACCTTTCGCGCCCGGATCGCCGACATAAACGGGTTCGTTAAAGGTGCGGCCGTCGACCTGGACGTAGCTTTGGCCGTTTTTCTCGAAATACGTGCCGACGAAGGTACTCGCCTGCCGTTCGATGATTTCGACGATCTGGGCGACGCGTTTACCGCTTCGTCCGCGTCGCTTGGTGACTCGGACCAGCACTTCGTCGCCCGATGCCGCGTCGAGCATCTCCCCTTCGGGAATCCAATATTCCTGGGGTTCTTTGGCGGGGACCTGATCGTGAGGACGGAAGAAGCCGTCGCCGCTCCCCATGCGTTTGACGACTCCGCTGATCAGATTGGGACCTTCCGAAATGGAGTAGGTTTTGTTGGCGTGCTGTTGGACTTTTCCGGCGGCGATCAGTTCGGCCAGCGAACGTCGTAATTTGCCGCGTTGTTTGTTGGTGACGTTCAGTTTTTCCGCCAGCTCGCGAAATTTAAGCGGCTGGTATTGTTTGGAGGAAAGAAGTTCGAGAACGTTCTGTTCGATACCCATGTAGTTTTTCTTTATTGCTAACGATATGTCTTGTTTGATATGTCATCTGTCTGCGGTAGTCCGGCTTTTCATCGAAGCGGTGTCTGGCGCAGCAGATTAAAAACTAGGAAGCCAGGAAGGAAGGCTCCAGCGTCCCTTGGTGTCAGGGTTGCTTGCGCGTACAAGCTGGATAACCCGAACACAAATCCCGTTTTCACTGGTGATTGTCTTTTCTGTTGAGGAAAAGACGTTCCCCTAGTGTGACTGTTCGGTCATTCAATCACAAATAGAAACCGAATCGGGGACTATTCGCCTTTGTAGAGCTTACGGTCGAGACGTGGGATGAACGGGGTCCATTTTGATTGGCCGTCCGGATCGTCTTTGATCGTGCGCGAGAATTCGTGCATTTTGGCATCGAGGTTATCGATGTAATGCAGAGCGATCGCTTCGAGCGTCATCGGCAATCGAGAACTGCCGAATTCGTAGCTGCCATGATGCGAAATGACCATGTGTTTTAAACGCAGACCCATCTCGGGATCGAGAGGTTCGCCGGAAAGGCGTTCCGCTTCCGCAATTTTCTCGTTCAGCATTTCCACGCCGATGGTCATATGGCCGATCAACTGGCCTTCATCGGTGTAGCTGAGCGACGTTTCCGCCGACAGTTCTTTCACTTTTCCCAAATCGTGCAGGAAGCAACCCGCCAATAAGAGGTCGAGATCCAGATCGTCGTACAGATCGGCGATCCGGCTGGACGCTTCCATCATGCTGGCGACGTGTTCGAGGAGACCTCCCTGATACGCGTGATGGGCCTTGATACCGGCCGGCGACATGGCGAAAGCATCCATCAGTGATTGATCGACGAGGAAACATTCCATCACCGATCGGAGCCCCGGATGGGAAATGCCGAGCAGTTTCTCCCGGACTTCGTCTAACAACTTGTCGATTTCGACGGAGGAGCTTTGCTGGAACTCGGCGGGATCGACCGACGATTCGTCAATTTTTTCGACGCGGGTGAGGATCATCTGTAACGATCCCTGGTACAACTGCACCTTGCCGCGGATTTTGACGAAGTCGCCCGTATTGATGTGGGCCAGATCGTCTTCGTTGACATTCCACATCAAGCCGCTCATGACGCCGGTTTTGTCCCGCAGGGTTGCCAGGAGGTACAGATCGGCGTTGCGATTGGCGCGGAGTTGTTTTTCGGCGAGCAGGTAGACTTCTTCGACACTGTCTCCGTCGGAAAGCTCTTTCAGGAAACTTCGATTTTCGGTCTGTGTCTCGGACATCCGGGAAGCCTGTCTTTCATCGGTAGTCCGGAATTCTCTTTGAGATCCGAACCTGTGTAGGATTAAGGTCCTCCTGATTCTAGGTAGCGCGAGGCTCGCTCTCAAGCCAGACCGCCCGGATAAGCTTCGGGAATCGTATTTCGTTGGAAATTCCGGGGTTCCGCGTTTTGCCGAGAGTTCGGGCTTCTGCTAGAATGCCGCCCTTCCGGAGGCGGAAACTTCGGAAAACGTCCCCCCTGGCTTCTGGATGAAGGAAACGCCTGTGCGTTGGTCTCAATCGCTGATTCCCACGATGAAAGAAAATCCCTCCGATGCGGAGATTCCCAGCCATCGGCTGATGATTCGCGCGGGGCTCATTCGACAGCTTATGGCGGGGGCGTACACCTATCTGCCACTCGGTTGGAAGGCAATTCGTAAAGCCGAGGCGATTATCCGCGAGGAAATGGATCGCGCGGGAGCCGTCGAACTGCATATGCCGGCGTTGCAGCCGATCGAATTGTTCGAACGGACGGGACGTCGAGAAGCGTTCGGCAATGTGCTGATCAACTTTCCGATTCGACGCGGAAATCAGGAAGGGCACTACGCTCTCGGTCCGACGCACGAAGAAGTCATCACCGATCTCATCTCGAAACTGGTCAGCAGCTACCGTCAGTTGCCGTTTACGATGTATCAGATCCAGACCAAGTTCCGGAATGAGGAACGTCCCCGCTTCGGCGTGTTGCGGACGAGCGAATTTCAGATGAAGGACGCATACAGCTTCAGCTCCACTCTGGAGCAACTCGACCAGATCTACAACGCGATGTACAACGCTTACTGCCGCATCTTTGCTCGCTGCGGACTGGAATACCTGCCGGTCGAAGCGGAGAGCGGGCCGATCGGCGGCGATGCCTCTCACGAATTCATGATTCCCGCCGGTAACGGGGAGGATTCGATCTTCCGTTGTCCTTCCTGCAAGTACGCCGCGAATATCGAACGCGCCGATACCGGGCGCAGTGTGACTTTCAAGGAAGTTGCTGAGGGAGACATGCAGCCACTGGAAGAAGTGGCGACTCCCAAAGCGGGCAGCATCGAACAGGTGACCACAGCGATGGGCTGCGAAGCGTCCGACCTGATCAAGACATTGATTTACGTCGTGGATGGCAAGCCGGTCGCTGTGCTGTTGCGCGGCGATCACGAAGCCAACGAAGGGAAGATTCGCCGCGCACTCGACGCGGAATCTGTGGAACTCGCCGACAACGCCACCATCGAAAAAGTGACCGGTGCACCGGTCGGCTTCGCGGGACCGAAAGGACTCTCGATCAAGATCGTCGCCGATCACGACGTTCCGTCGATCAACCCCGCGGTCATCGGAGCCAACAAGGCCGATGCTCATTTCAAGAATGCCTATCTCGGTCGCGATTATGAACTCGAAACCGATGCGGACGGCAACCCCGTCACCTTCGATCTGCGGAATGCCGAGCCGGGGGACGGCTGTCCCAAATGCGACGGTACTTTGGAACGCGTTCACGGGATCGAAGTCGGTCACGTCTTCAAACTTGGAACGAAGTATTCGGAAGCTCTCGATGCAACCTTTCTCGACGAGAAAGAACAGCGGCACCCGATCATCATGGGGTGTTACGGGATCGGCGTGAACCGCATCATCGCCGGCATCGCGGAAACGCGACATGACGACAACGGCATCGACTGGCCCTTGTCGCTGGCACCGTTTGAAGTCGATATCATTCCGTTGAAAGTGGACGACGAGGAAGTGATGCAGGCGGCTGAAGGCTTGTATGATTCCCTGAACTCACAGGGCGTCGATGTGATTCTGGATGACCGCCCTGCCCGTCCCGGCGTGAAATTTAAAGACTCCGAACTGATTGGTTTCCCGCTCCGCATTGTCATCGGCGGACGCGGACTGGCGGAAGGGAACCTGGAAGTCAAATGGCGGTCGGATGAAGAGCCGACGATGATTCCGGTCGCGGATGTGGAAGCTCGTGTCCTGGAAATGCTGGCGGAAAAACGCGCGGAGGAAGCGAGTCAGGTTCCGGAGGTTTGAAGTGATGAGTGGGGCGGGGAGCCCGATTCAGGTGTATTTTAAGAGAGCCCTGCGGCGCAAGCCGCGGGGCTGCAATGGTTGACCACGAATGAAAAGGAATAACTCGAATAATAAAAATCGTGTGCTTTTCTCACAGAGTTCCACTCAATTTCACATTCGTTTAATTCGAGTGATTCGTGGTTAAAAATTGCCAGAGTATTCATTCTGGAGCAATGGGTTAAACTCTTTCACCATGAATTCCCTCACCGAACTGCCGCCGTTGGAAGTCCTCTTCGAAGACAATCACTGTCTCGTCGTGAATAAGCCCGCGCGCGTCCTCACGATGGGAGATGAAACCGGCGAGCCGACGCTGCTCGAACAGGCGAAGCAGTATCTCAAACAGAAATACGACAAGCCGGGCAATGTCTATCTCGGCGTCGTCCATCGTCTCGATCGCCCAACCTCGGGCGTGGTCCTGTTCGCCCGGACTTCCAAAGCGGCGTCCCGACTGTCGGATCAACTCAGACGTCACGCCATGACGAAGACGTACCATGCGCTGGTGGAAGGTGTGCCTGACAAAGAGAGCGATAAACTCTCCCACTGGTTGCTCAAGAATCGTGAGACCAATCTTGTCAGCGTGGTGAGCGAGGGGACACGTGACGCCCAGTCGGCGTTGTTGAATTATCGCTTATTGGAGAGACGGGGAGAGAGAAGTCTGCTGGAAGTGGTTCCCGAAACGGGACGCAGTCATCAGATACGGGTGCAACTGGCGGAAATCGGCACGCCGATCGTGGGAGACAAGAAGTACGGCTCGCCGACGTTGCTGGGAGGCAAGATCTGTCTACACGCCCTCTCGCTGGAGTTCGAGCATCCCACTTTGAAGGAGTCTGTACGCGTCGAAATGCCGGTTCCCGATTACTTTTCCTGATCATCCTGCTGAGGGTGATTCTCGAGACGTCCCTGCGGACGGTGGTCGGGTGGATTGACCAGGCCGTGGACATCTTCGTCCGAGAGGTCAAAATCCTCGCCCAAGACTTCGGCGGTTTCGGCGGCGAGCTTGGCCAGTTCGGCCATCGCTTCGTCTCCTTGGGCGGTGTAGCATTCACCCAGCGAACGCCAGGCAAATCGGCTCAATGGGGCGGGGATCATCCGGGCCGCTTCTTCCAACCAGGGAATGGCGGCGGAATAATCGTCCAGCGCTTTGTGAGCCGACCCTCGGAGATAGTACACGGAAGCCTCGAAATTCTCGGCGTCCTGAATTTTGTCCAGCTCACGCAGAGCGTGGGCCGGCATACTCAGGTCGAGGTATCCGTCAGCCGCCAAAATCCGTCGGGCAACTTTTTGCTGTTCGCGCGTCATCGTGGCAATCATATGACTGCCCTCCATATTGCGGGAAAGTGACATGTGAAACTGACTGTTACAGAACTCACATTCGTCATAAGAATCATATGCAGTTGCCGTGCCAAGACCAGCTCTGAATGTGTGTAAAATCCTGTAAGTGACTGTCTGGAAACAGGATAGGGGCTATGCTTGTTTCATGCATCAGTTAGACAGCTGTCAGGATGACATGGTTCGCGATGTCGTTTCTACAAACAGTGTTGCAGAAAAGTGGAGATCTGTCGCAATTTGAATCAGTTTTTACGGTATCCCGGCCTCCTGACGGAGAGTGCTTGATCCGGGACGCGACTCCCGACAAGATGAAGAAACGCCTTCCCACTAACGATCTCTTTCACAGGAGTTTATCTCGTGATGCGTTTCGCTCGACTCAGCCTGTCTCTACTCATATTTGGAGCGTTCTCCGGTTCGCTGCTCTCCGCCGCCGACCGACCGAATATTCTGTTCATCTTCTCGGACGACCACGCGGCCCAGTCGATTTCCGCTTACGGATCCAGAATCAATAAAACCCCCAACCTAGATCGGATCGGGAACGGCGGGATGATCTTTGAGAACTGTTTCTGTACGAATTCGATTTGCGGACCGAGTCGCGCGGTGATCCTGACCGGAAAGCACTCGCACGTCAACGGGTTCATGCGGAACGGCGACCGCTTCGACGGTTCGCAGCAGACATTTCCCAAACTGTTGCAGAAGGTCGGCTATCAGACCGCGATGGTCGGGAAATGGCATCTCGGAACCGACCCGACCGGTTTCGATTACTGGCACATTCTGAAAGGACAAGGGCCGTACTACAATCCGCCGATGATTGAGAACGGCGAACAGGTGAAGCACGTCGGCTACACGACCGATATCATCACCGACATCACCCTCGACTGGTTCAAGCAGAAGCGGGATGCCGACAAACCGTTCATGATGATGTATCAGCACAAAGCTCCGCATCGTAACTGGCAGCCCGGTCCCAAATATCTGACGAAGTACGACGACGTCACGATTCCCGAACCGCCGACATTGTTCGACGATTACATCGGACGGGGTACCGCCGCCAAGACGCAGGATATGTCGATCGAAAAGACGATGAACGCCCGGGACTTGAAGCTCGTCCCTCCCAATAACCTAACGCCCGAGCAACTGGAACAGTGGAACGCCGCCTACGAACCGAAAAACAAGGCGTTCCGGGAAGCGAACCTGCAGGGGAAAGATCTCGTTCGCTGGAAGTACCAGCGCTACATCAAGGACTATCTCCGCTGTATTGCGTCGGTCGATGAGAATGTCGGTCGCGTTCTCGATTACCTCGACGAATCGGGACTCGCCGAAAACACGGTCGTCATTTATTCTTCCGATCAGGGGTTTTATCTCGGCGAACATGGCTGGTTTGACAAACGGTTCATGTACGAAGAGTCTTACCGGATGCCGCTGATGGTGCGTTGGCCGGGAGTCATTTCACCGGGACAGCGGAACGACGAACTGGTCTCCAATATCGATTTCGCGGAAACGTTTCTCGATCTGGCGGGAGCCGATATCCCCGACGATATGCAGGGCCGCTCGCTGGTGCCCCTCTTCGAAGGGGAGACTCCAGACGACTGGCGGACCGCCCTGTACTATCACTACTACGAATATCCCGGCGCTCACAGCGTCCGTCGGCATTACGGCGTCCGGACGAAGGATCACAAGCTGATATACTTCTATAATCTGGAAGAGTACGAGCTGTACGATATGGACAAGGATCCGGACGAACTCCACAGCGTCTACGACGATCCCGCTTACGAAGACGTCGCGAAGGATCTGAAACGCCGGATCAAGGAATTCCAGGATCTGTACGACGTCCCGGATGACAGCGGCACGATCACCAAGGACGGCCAACGCAAACCGGGAACCGATCGTCGCGGTCGTCGGATCAAGAAAGAGCAGACCTAAGCAGTGATGTGCGACGTCACCTGCGGAACTCCCGTTGAGATGTTTCTCTCAGCGGGAGTTTTTTTGTGTGCGGGTGAAAATCTCACTTTTTTCTCATTTCAATTCATTTTGTCATGTGAAGTAGATGGGGCGTGATTTACGATCACAACTGTTGTCATGTCTATTGTTGTTTGAATGGTCATATCTCATGCTGAGCCCTCAATCCCAAGAAGTGATCGACATACTCTTAGCCGGTGAAGAAGTTGGGACCGCTGAGAATTCAATAAATATCTTTGATGCTGATGCGCAGTCCTTTCTGCAAGTCCTGATTGACAATCAAGACAAACTTAATGAATTGAGTGGTGCGAGAAGAGCCGAACTCGCTCTGAAAAAATTTCTCGAAGTTAAAGAACAACTGAAAGAAGAAGCTACTGAGCAAGCACAGGAGGTCGAAACGGTAGAAGAAGCCGAACAAACGAGCGAGGTGAAACGATATCGCCTCATTTCGATAAGCTGCAATTCGTTTCGCGGAATCGCTCCGGCAGGTGAGGATTTTGAGTTCGAATTTGATGCGAAATCAACACTCATCTATGGTCCTAACGGAAGCGGCAAATCGAGCCTTATGGGAGCCATCACTTGGGCGCTTTCCGGCACTGCTGTGACAGATTCAGGCAACACAAGCAAGGGCAGTAAGGATGCTTCTCTCCATAAGAAGATAGACAATAAACAGAAGAAAGGAAGCAAGGCTACCGATTGGCCGGTTGTTGCGACAATTCCGGATGGTGAAATAGATAATACCACTGAGCCTAAATGTTCCGTAACACTTGAACTTCAATCGCAAGCAGATCAAAGCATCTTGCGAGTTCGTCGCTCATTGGAAAGGGAGCTTGAAGCCTGCGAACACGCTGATTTTGATGACGAAGCCAATTGGAAGGTTGTTCGGGATTTATCTCAGTTTCAGATCAGCGCTTTGGATATACAGTTATCAGTGGTTGCTCCGACGATTTTTGGACGATCAACAGTCGAGGAGGCGGAAAGTACGACTAAACTTCTGGGTATGGTGTTGGGATTCGATGGACTCGCAGAACTGGGAAAACTTGCCGGCGATATCGGGGGAAATTGCTCGAGGCTTGTCACAACAACAAATCAACAAAGGGATGGGATTGAAGAGGCTCTTAATACGTCTCTGCAAAATGCCCTCGAAGACATCCCAGACACTTCTCCGGAGCAACCGCGGATCAAAGAGTTCATTGCTGATGAAACAAAAGAACAAAATGTTGTCGATGAAATTATCGAATCCCTGAACCAATCTCAAGTAGAGGCGGAAGCAGCGTTAGCAGCATTGCTAGGAATAGAGATTGATGAGGAAAGCGAAGTTTCCGCCGGGCTTTCAGAGGCTTTGATTAGGGAACTGGGAAATCTCAAGAATGATGGCCTCAAACGAATTTTTCCATCTCTCGATGCTGATTTGGAGATGCAATCGATATTGAAAGGAAATGAGGAGCCCCAGGAGGAAGTGCTAAATGCTCGATATGCCGAATTTAAAGCTTTCCTGGCGGAAGCTAGAGAGCGAATTGCTCAACGTTTTGAGTGGAAGAAAAAAGAAGATGCGCACACCAAACTTCCGCTAATGCGTCATGCTGCTGAGGAGTTTCATGCAGATGAAAACCTATGTCCCGTCTGTGATCAATCGCTGGAGCCTGTTCCCAAAGTCAAGGAAGAGCTTGAGAGCTTGCAGGATGTTGAATCAGAGTACCTTGAAGAGCCAGAACGTTTTTTTCGCACCCTAAAAATTGAACTGGAAGACACTGTCTCTAATTCAATCAGAACATTGGCCGACAAGACTCCCGGTGAAAGGTTGATCGAAGACTGGACGGACTATTTGGAGAACAGATTTCCAGAATCGCTGAATGCCATCGCAACGACCTTAGAACCAAGTTTCAGAGAAATCGTAGACGGCTTCGAAGAGGTGACAGCTGCGTCGATCTCGTTGTATCCGGATGATGCGACTGAAGACTTCGCCAACTCGGGGGCTGCTTTCGAACAAGCCGTTAAGGATGCCACTTCAGGGTATGCAGTCGCAGATTGGCTCCTGAAGAACATAGAAACCGCGAAGCAAAAACTCGCGAAATGCCTCACTTCAACAGAAGAGGAAGAGAATTCACTTGTACTAAAACTACAAGCAGGGAAACAGACTGCCGACGAAATCACACCCGTGAAAAATACACTGAAGCATTTGGGACAGTCAAAACAACATTTAGAAAAACTGGAGAAAATTGATAGTCAGCTGAGTGCATTAGCTGATCTCAAAACTGCGATTGAGCGAGTAAAAGAATTGAAAACGTATGCCGAGACAGAAGTCGTGAATCGATTTACTCAAGTCTCGGATCAAACTCTCGACAACTGGAAAAAACTGTATAAGAACAAAGTCAGTGGATTACTACCTTGCAAGATGGTGATCGAAAAACGAAAAGCTGATGTGGCAGTTTTTCTGACGCAAGGTGATGTTGAGGTCCCATCAGTTCCTTTTGCCAACGCAGGTCTTCAACGCTCGATAGCCCTCTGCTTCTACTTTGCACTTCTGGAAAAACATCCCAACGGGCTGAATTTTATTGTTATGGACGACCCGATTTTATCTCTTGACGAAAATCACCGAGAAAGATGGTCGAGGCGTTTATTGTGTCCTGAGACGAATGATCGACAATCAATCATTGCTACACATCAGGAGCAATATGCCGAGCATTGTAGAGAACAATTTCCATCAGATAGTTACTTCAGGTTAATTGATCGAAAACATAGAAATAGAATCACATGCGAACCTACTCAACGTTTGCAGAAGGCTGAAATAAAGATTCACGCTGGGGATAAAAGCGCTGCGTTCGAAATGAGAATGTTTGTCGAAGAGATATACTTATCCTTTGAGTCTTATTCCCCGGATGCTTTTTTCTTTGGCAATTTAACTCAGATGACGAATTCATACGCTTCGTTCTCTAAACCACATCCTCTCGCAAGCAATACTCAAAATAAGATAGTTGCACGTTTGAATAAACAAGAAGTAACCTCAGTGACAAACCCGGGATCGCACAAGTATACCCAACCAAATGTGTCAATAACGATGTGTGAAGATTGCCTGGAAGAGTTAAGAACTGTCGAAGGGCAATTCAAAAACGAGCTCAAACGGTTATCAACAGTTCGAGCACATGCACTTCGAGATGCATCAATCCCTTCCGCAGTCATTCAATTCTCGCAGTTACCGGACACGGCTATATGGAGTGGTGTGCAGCTTATGAAAGTGGCGACTGCTGCCGCCAGAAATAATACATGGGTTTTGGAGGAGAGTCAGGGTGTAGCAGTGTTGTCTGTTGTTGATGGAGAGGCAATTGTTTGTGCAACAAATGCTATCGAGCCAGTGATTCGATTTGGACAATGGATACTGATAGCTCCAGAATCTGAGTTGCCCGAGGATGGAGACTTGGTTGCCGTTGACTGCGTGAATGGTGATCGATTGGTGAGAAGGATTTGGTCAAGTCGAGATGACTGGACATTACAGGCAATTAATCCTGTAGAGCCAATTCCAGATCATACTGTCCCAAAAGTTGGATCTCCTGTTCGAAAAATTCTGGGAGTACTTTACGAGCCACTCCAGACTACTCAATCATCAAACAATAACAATATTATTGAATGGCAACCCAGTAACCACTTTAACAACAATGTTTTATCATCGTTGGAAGGTGTCCAAGTAATAGGCGAGAGCATGAAGCCAATTGCATGTCCGGGTCAGCATGTTTTGATCGACAAAGACCCAATAGCGAACAATGAGATTCATAATGGGGATCTTGTTGTGGCTGATACAAATGACGAAGACATTGGTCGGGTAATCAAAAGATTCTACAGAACCGACAATGGATGTGTGCTTATCAGCCCCAACCCCGTTGATCCTCATGCACCCGAAACAATGAGTGAGGAACAAATGCAACTGGCGAATTTCTGGAAGGTTAAGGGCGTGTTGTTCGAAGCTCATGAAATTGAAGATTAATGACGATTTGTGAGGGGAATAGAGTCACAACCCCTTCAACATCTCGATCGCTTTGTCTTCAAAGATCGCCTGCCAGTGAGGGGCGAGTAAACAATCGCTGTCTTCCTGGGCACCGCCGATGTTCTCCAGTTGCTTCGTCGTCGGGGCGTAGTAGATGTAGCCGTTCGTGTAGCCGGCAATGAACGTTTTCTCGTGCGGCGATTTCTCTTTCAGGTTCAGACCGATCTGAACCGTCAATTCGCCGGGAAAGGTGAGCAGGCGGAAGTCGCCCAGACGCAGGCCGACCAGTTCGACATCGAGCGTCCGCGAACCGGCGGCGATGTTCTGGGCCTGATGCTTCTTGAGGAGTCGCAGATTCGTGTTCACGCGGGTCAGTTGCTCCATAGTGATGATGTTGCGGATATAGCGTTCCATATTGCGGCGGTTTTCGGCATCGAGCGCTTTCAGGTCGGGCTGGCCGATCTTTTCCTCCTGGAGATAGCGGTGGGAGTAATACGAGGGGAACTCTTCCGACAGATTGTATTTGACCGCCAGCGGCAGGAACGTTTTGAGATTCAGGCTGGTGCCGCCGAGTGAGTTCAGCAGTTTCGTCTGTTCCGATTCGAGACGGGAGATGGCGTCGGCGTAATCGGCGCGGGGTAAGGCGAGCGTTTCATTCACAACGTCCAGATCGGAAATCGGTTCGGTTTCGATCTGACGAATCCCTTTCAGCGTGCTGAGAGCAAGCTGATTGCCGAGCGGTTCCGCGTCGCGAGGATGATCGACGTCTTTGTACCAGGCGGGGTTGATGTCGCCGCCGCATCCTTGCAGGAACAAAGCGACGGTCCCCTGCCCCAGATTGTCTTCGATGACGTCGGAGGAAAATCCGGTGATGTCGGCAGTGTTCAAACCACCGGGGACGCCCTGAATCGGATGGCAGGCGAAGTTATAGATCACGGCGACCGGTTTGCCGTCAAGATCGTCGAGTCGCAGAATTCCGATCTCCGGATCGATGGGGCCGACGGAGGCGACTTCCTCATCGGGCGGGAGGGAGTAAGCGTGTCGGACGTCGATTTCGCGACCGTCCTTCATGATCAGGCGACGGTTTTCCTGAATCCGGTTTTCGAATCCGGAGCCGACGCCGACCTGCACCGGGACCATGTTGGCGTGGGCCTGTTGAATAACTTTGATAGTGCGAGCGTCGGTGTCCTTGGCGGGAACGCCGTGACAGTGGCTGGCGTTGATGATGACGTTTGTCGGAGGGATGCCGAGCGATTTCTGGATCTCTCCTCGAACCTTCGGCAGGAAGTCGTTCTTGATGTGTCCGATTTCTCCAATGGCGACGACGTCGAGAGCGACGACGGCGGCTGTCGTCGTGCCGTCCGAGATGACGATCGACCGCGCGTGTAGTTTTCCGTTGACCGGTCCGGCGGTTTCGCTGGTGATGTCGATTTTTGCGACTCCGGCCCGAAGTTCGGCGTTAAGAGTTTGCGGAGCGAGGCAGAAAGAGCAGAGCAGGATCGTCAGAATGGAGATGCGTAAAGTCATATGTTTGGAACCATCCAGTAAAAGAGTCGTAAAGTCGCTCCAGCTTAGCAAAAAAGACCGGCAAACGCCGGGATTTTCGAGCGTATGGGATTTCCGTCTCAGCCTCGATACAATCCGCAGTCGCATTCGGGATTCGCCGGGAATCGCTTGAAATCGCTGGTTTCTTCCCTGTTTTTCCGCCGAAATTCGTAGTAGACGTATCCCGTCCTCCCTGCAGATCGATCGAATATGCTGTTTTTTGTCCTGGCCTGTTTCGTGCCCGCGTTTGTGATCGCCGTCATTTCGACCGGCATCATGCGACGCGTTGCGCCGAAGGTCGGTTTGATCGATCGCCCCGCCGCCCGCAAAGTTCACGTCACACCGACTCCGATGGGAGGAGGCATCGGAATCTGGCTGGCGGTGATTGTGACCGTTGCGCTGGGGCAATTGGTGGTGTGGTGGTTGCTGCGGCAACCGGAGTTGCCGGTCTGGATGCCGGAGATTGTGCGACCGTATCTGCCGGGCGTGCTGAATCGTTCGGGACGGTTGTGGTTGATTCTCGGCTGCGGGACGGTCCTGTTTGCGATGGGACTGCTCGACGACAAATACAATCTTCCCTGGAAGCCCCGCATGGGGATCCAGTTTCTAATCGCCCTGACGCTGGTATTAGTGGGTGATATCCGCGCGACTCTCTTTGCTCCCGCACCGGCCCTGGGAGCCGCGCTGAGTGTGATCTGGATAGTGGTGTTGATCAATTCGTTCAACTTCCTCGATAACATGGACGCTCTCTCTGCCGGGATCGGATTGATTGCGGCATTGATTTTTGCGTTTGTGATGTTGACCGGCACGATGGTTCCCCGCTGGCTCGTTGCGGGCTTGCTGTTGATCCTCGCCGGTTCGCTGGCGGGGTTTCTGGTTCATAACCGTCCGCCGGCGAAGATTTTCATGGGGGACTCGGGGAGTCAGTTTCTCGGGATGATGATGGGGACGCTGACGCTGTTGGGAACGTTTTACGACGAATCGACGGCAAGTCGGCATGTGATTCTGGCTCCGCTGTGCGTGTTGGCGATTCCCCTCTACGATACCTGTTCGGTGGTGCTGATCCGGCTCGCTCAGGGACGCAGTCCCTTCCATCCCGATAAAAGTCACTTTTCGCATCGTTTGACCGCGTTGGGACTATCCAAGCCGAAAGCGGTTCTGACCGTGCATCTCGCCACGCTGACGACGGGTCTGGGAGGCGTGTTGCTGTATCGGGTCCCCGACTGGACGTCGGCGATCCTGATCGTCGCGCTGATTTTGTGTGTCCTGTCGATCGTCGCCATTCTCGAAGCGGCGGTTTTGAATACGCCTCGCGATTCCGGGGAGCCTTCGTGATGGCAACGGATCGGGAATCGACACCGTCTGTGGCCGCTCCTGAGGAGCATGATCCTTGGTTTCTGCTGCCGATTTGTCTGGGAGGTTTGTTGACCTGGCGCTGGATGCAGCCGGTGGAGAGCGCGATTCTCGGCGAGACGTTGTGGATTGCTCAAGTCTCGTTATTGCTGCCGATTCTCTGCGCGATCTGGTACTGGAAAGATCGGACGGCGTCGATTGTCTGGAGTTGGTGGGATTTCTGTTTGTGGCTGGTGATAACCGGTCACTGGTGTTCGTTGTTCTGGTTGTTCAGCACCGGCGGACAACTGCGGAGCGCGTTCAATCTTTGTTGGGAGTGGACGGCGATCGGGTGCACTTTCTTTGCCCTGCGGCAGTCGGTGCGGTCGAGCGAAGCGAGAAGCGATCTGATCCGATTATTGCTGGTGCTTGGTGTCTGCATGGCCGGGTTGGGAGTGTGGCAGCATTTCGTTTCGTATCGTTGGGTGCTGGCCGATTATCAGAGCATCCAACAGTCCTATGACGATTTGATGAACAAAGCGGACTCCCGCGGGCTGTCGCGTCTGGAGCAGCAGGAACTCCGTTCGCTGCAAGCGGAGTTTCAGACGATGAACGTTCCGCTGGACGGTTCCAGTCGTGAAATGTTTGAACGTCGTCTGGCCGACAATCGACAACCGGTCGGGCGGTGGGCTTTGACGAACTCCCTCGGCGGCTGGTTGGCGATTCTGGTGGTGCTGTTCGCTGCTGGCTGGTTGGAGAATTCAGGGCGTCGTTCCGTGTTGCTCTTTGGCTTGGCTCTCGTGTTAGTCTGTTTGTGGGCGACGCACAGTCGAACGGCTCAAGTAGCGACGGTGATTGGTTTGATTCTGCTCGGCATCGAAAGATGGGCGTCTCCCGGGCGAGTTCGAATGCTGCGACTTGGGTTTCTGGTTTCGCTGGCGATTGTGGGCGGCGGAGCAATTCTCTGGGGGATCGGAGGAATCGACCAGATTGACTTTACCTCCAACTTCGCGCTGCGGTCGTTACAGTTTCGGTTGCAGTACTGGGTGGGTTCGTTGCGTGCGTTGTTCGACTCTCCATGGTTTGGCACCGGTCCCGGCAATTTCCGACAGGTCTATCTGCATTACAAACTACCCGCGTCGAGTGAACAGATCGCCGATCCCCACAATGCCTGGCTGGATGTCTGGGCGAACGGGGGCTTGTCAGCGATGATGGCGACCGTAACGGCTTGCGTTCTGTTTGTGAAACGATATTGCAACTCTTCTCGCCGCGCGGAAGTGTCGGCGGTCGAGGTAACGTTCATGGGGTGGCTGTCGTCTCCCTGGTTTCTGGGAGCGGAGATTGCTCTGGTGGGAGCTTTTCTCACCGAACTGATCACAACGGGATACGCCGACTGGGAGTTGGTCGCTTTTGTCGTCGCGGTTCCGATGCTGGATGCAGTGCTGAAAAAAACGTCCGCGAACTTGGGGACGGTGATCTTGATGATTTGTGCGATCGTTCTCGGGGTCCATCTGATGGGGGCGGGAGGGATGGAAATGCCTGGGATCGTGTTGATCGGTCTCTGTCTGGTGGCAGCTGCAATGGGGACGGAGAAGCCGTGTTGTGCCGTTTCACTCTCGAAAGATGCCGCGCTCATCGCGGCGAGTCTGTTATTTGTTTCGCTGATGTGGATCACCACCACCTTACCGGTGAGTCGTGCCGGGCGTTTGCTGGAAACGGCTCAGAGCAATATGTATGGAGGCGAGCGTGTTGTTGTGACCCGCAAGAACTTTCTCCAGGCGACGGAGGCGGATCCGTACGATCCCGAGCCGTGGAGAGTGTTGGGAGAATTTGAGTATGCGATCTGGCAGACCGATCCCGACCAGGTGACTTTTCTGAAGAGTGCAATGGAGGCGTGGCAGGAGGCGTTTCTTCGCGATCCTCATGCTTACCGGGATCATTTTCGACGCGCAGAAGCTTACTGGTCCGCTTTTGAACAACTGAAAATTCTCGAATACGCCATCAAGGCAGAGAAATTCTATGCACTGGCGAACGAACTCATGCCTCATGACGAGAAAATCCTGAGCGGCTGGGCATTGGCGGCCGAGGCGGCGAATCTCCCGGAAAAATCGCATTTCGCAGCAAAAAAAGCCATCGAGATTCACGAACTGAGTCGTAAGAACGGACACTGGGAGAAAATGCTCTCTGATGAGAAATACGAGGAGATGAAAAACTTACTGCAGGATGTCGAATAAGATCAGATGTTTCTGAGAATCTCAGGAGTCCTCCGTGGGGCAGACTTGTTTGGAGGCTTTCCGTAAGTCCCTGTCTGCCCTACAATAAAGACTCGTTGATTGGGACTTCGTAGATCAACTGGAAGCCCATTTCGCTTTCAGACAGCAGCTCTCATGGGAGTTATGAAAAGATGGATGTGAAAACCGTCATCGCCGTTGTGGTTCTGATCCTGGTTTCCCTGGGAATTACGGCCTGGATTGGGGTTAGTTCTCAAGAAGTCGGCGCTGAAAAGAACAAGGTCACCTATGAATCGCAGGATGAGGAAGATGCTCCTCCCATCGATGACGACGATAAACGTCCCAAAGCAGTGACGGAGGAGACTTCTTTCAATTTTGGCAGCATGGAATTGGGAGAAACCGGTAAGCACACTTTTCTGCTGAAGAACGAAGGCGAGGATGTCCTGGTGATTGCTAAAGGGGCTTCGACCTGCAAATGCACGGTAAGCGATTTGCCTTCCAATGAAATTCCGCCAGGAGAAACCGCCGAGGTTCTGCTGGAATGGGAACCGAAAGCACCGAGCCCGGAATTTTCGCAACGTGCTCGAATCTGGACGAACGATCCCGAACGTCGAGCGATCGATTTCAGCGTCCAGGGAATGGTGGCGGATTTGTTAACGGTTTCTCCTTCGGGAGAGCTGGACGCTGGAAACGTTCAGGAAGATGTCGGCGCCTCCGCCCGGTTTCGGATTTATTCCAACCTCGCGGACTCCTTCGACGAACCGCCGACCATGGAATACGAAGGGGATTTCTTGAGCTTTGAAGTCAAGCCGTTTGAAGAGGAAGATCTCGAGATGACTTCCGCGAAATCCGGCTACGTCGTCCAGGTCAAAATTTCTCCCGATGTCCCTGCGGGGCGAAGTCAGGAGACGTTCGGCTATCTCGCGAAAGTCGACGGCAGAGAATTCACCGAGCAAATGACAGTCAAGTATCGTCGTCGTGGACCGATCCGGGTGATGCCTCTGCCGGGCACCGTCTATTTTGAAAAGTACGGGTTGGTTGATTTCCAGCGGTTTCAGGCCGCTGAAGGTAAGACTCAGGAAGTGACGCTTTTGATTGAAGATCCGGAAGACGATGCGGAAATCGATGTAGCGATAGCAGAGGTTGAGGTTCCCCAGGTGAAGGTGGATGTTGAGCCGAAGACGGATTTGAACTTAAAAGGGAAACAGGCGTTTCGATTGAGGTTTGAAATTCCTCCGGGAGCCCCGCCCGTCGATTTTGCACGTCAGACGGCCCCTAAAGTGATCCTCAAAACAACACACCCCGAACTTCCCGAGATTGAGTTACACGTCGAAGCTCATTCGCGTTAACGTCGCCTCGGATGGCACCCCACAATCGTGGAATTCATGGGAGAATTCGTGTTGTCGGCCCGGCGGGAAGCTGCCACAATCCCCTGACCGTGACGTTCGTCCCTCAAGGAAGAGTTATCACCATGCGATCATTTACAGTCTCCCTCAGTGCCGTGCTGGTGCTTGTTTGTTGTTTTGCGACCGGATGTCGCGACACTGACACGACAGGATCGACCAACACGACGAACTCGGAGAAAAAGGGTTCAGAAGACTCCGAGAAGAAGCCGATCGTGGTGGCTCCCTTGCTGGAGAACTGGGAAGAACCTACCTTCGCATTGCTGTTGACGGGAGAGCAGCATGGCTATCTGGAACCTTGCGGCTGTTCGGAAACTCAATCGGGAGGAGTTGCCCGCCGTCACGATCTGGTGAAACAGATGAACGAGAGGGGATGGACGGTGACGGGACTCGACCTCGGCGGGACTCTCAAACGCTCTCGTCTTCAATCGAAGATCAAGTTCGATGCGATCCTACGCGCCCTACGCGAGATGGATTATGGAGCGCTCAATCTCGGACCGGAGGAACTCGCCCTGGGAGCGGAAGAATTGCTCACCCGTTTCGATCCCAACGGTGCAGAAAAAAATAATCTCCCTTTCGTTTCCGCGAATGTGACCCTGTTCGGTTCTCCCGATTTGGGCGTTCCGGTCCGTTATCGCGTCTACGAACTGAACGGCAAAAAAATCGGGCTTACTTCGATCGTCAGTCCGAAAATGACCGTCGATAATCCATATGTCGGAGGAGATTTGACGATCGAGGAGCCGGCGGAGGCACTGGCTCCCGTCGTTGAAAAACTGGAGTCCGAAAATCCCGATTTGTGGGTCTTGCTCTCTTACGCATCCACGGAAGAGTCGCGAGAACTGATCCGCAAGTATCCTCAGTTCCAGTTGGTCGTCTCGGCGGGAGGTTTCGCAGAACCCGAAACCTATGCGAAGTCCGAGGGGGACGCCATGCTGCTGCATGTGGGACACAAAGGGAAATATGCGGGGGTGGTTGGATTCTATCCCGATGCCGAGGAAAAACTGAAATTTGAACTGGTCGATCTCGATCGCCATCGCTTTAAAAACTCACCCGAAATGATCGAGGTGATGCGGTACTATCAGGATCGGCTGAAGAACGAAAACATCGTGGAGCGGGATCCGGCCCTGGCCCATCCGAGCGGATTTGAATTTGTCGGCGTGAGTGATTGCGCAAAGTGCCATACGAAGGCGCATGCCAAGTGGAAAGAAAGTCGGCACGCTCATGCTTTCGAGAGCCTGATCAAAGGACGCGAAAATTATCAGGGCGAATGGATCTCGCGGATTTACGATCCTGAATGTCTCGTCTGTCACACAACCGGATGGTCGCAAACACACTATTCCCGGTATGAGTCCGGGTATCTTTCCGAAGAAGAGACGCCGCATCTGCTCAATCAACAGTGCGAAAACTGCCATGGCCCCAGCAGTCATCACAGCGAACTCGAATGGAAGTACGACGAGGATCGCAAGTCGGTCACCTTCGAGGAACTGGTCGCGGCGCGCAAGGAAGTCCAGTTAACGGAGACGGAAGCCGTCAAGTCGGTTTGTATCCGCTGTCACGACGGCGATAACAGCCCGAATTTCAATTTTGAAAAATACTGGGAAAAAGTGAAACACCAAGGACGCGATTGATCGCGTCTCGTGGCAGCCGCTTGCTCGCTATCGCGTCCACTCCTCAAACAGCACGCGGTAGTAGTTCATCACCTTGATCGGGTCATCGGTCGCCGGACTTTCCGAAAGACACCAGCCGTGATAGTCGATTCCTTTCAGCAGTCGGAATAATTCCCGATAGGGATATCGCGGGTCGTAGAGATCGTGGATGTGGATGACGTCGGCGAGCGTGTCTTTGAGGAGTGCAAACGGTTCGGCGATGGAGCCGTCTTTGACTTCGCCTGGATTACAGTTCCAGCAGAGACCCACGTTGGGGTGATCGGCGAGATCGAAAATCTGGCGCATGAATTTCGGATCCTGACTCCCCCGTCCGTGGACTTCGACACGGATTTCCTGGCCGTAGCCTTCCGCGAATTCTCCGCACTCTCTCAGCGCTTTACCGATTCGGGCGGCCGTAACGTCGGGAGCTTCCCCTTTGTTGAGTCCGTTGGGGCGAACCTTGACGCCGGTTGCTCCGATGTCGTGGGAGAGCACGACGAACTTTTTGGTCAACTCAATATTGTCCCGCACGACGGCCGCATCGGGACTGTGATATTCGCACGCCGAACCGACGCCGACACAGGTCACGGGCGAGTCGGCGAAGCGTTTCCGGACATCCTCCCGCTCGGTTTCAGTCAGCGTGACCTCGACGCCGTGCGCGTGAGTGCTGCGAAGTTCGACGCCGGCAAAACCGGTCTGTTCGCAATTCTTGATCAAGGTGGGGAGATCCCATTTCGCTCCCCAGAGATAAGTGACCATGCCGAGTTGCATGCTGTGGCTCCTGCAATATCTGAATTAAATGGAAGTCATTCAGAGTATGCGATTCGGTGGTCTCAGAGCAAAGAGAAAACAGGAAGGTCGGCACTTATGAGATGACTTCCTGAGAGCTTGTCTTTCAAGTCTCCATTCGTAGCCCTCAGGAAATTTGAAGGCAGGCTCTTACACTTGGAAGGTATGAATTTGCTGTTGTGGGGATGTGAATGTTTGAATCAAGTTTGATTAAAAGGTATCGTCATCTGGGACTGGGTGAAAAAAATTTGACAAGAGTTTTTTTTGAAATGTACTCTCAAGTATCCATCTTTTTCTGCTCATTGATTGAAAAGCATTAACAGAAAGTTTGGGATGTCTGAAACATCAGCAGATGATCGCGGTGCTTCGAATGAATCACGTTTATCTGACACAGCAAAAATTCTTGTGGTTCAAGTACAGCAGCTCATACGCTATGGACATGGGGGCTTATTAGTTTTTGGGATTGTGGCTCTTTACAACCCTGATTTCATAAAAGAAATTGTCACGAGTCTTGGTGGTCCGCTATCGATGTTGATGGTCTTGTCTATCGGAGCACCAATTTACGTGATCCATCGATATGTGATAGGTGAGTATTGCATCTATCCGCTTACCAACATTATTCATATCTATGTTTGGGACAAGATAAGCTGTAAGCTCCGGAAAATAAAAGAATTTGAAACAACCAGTGTGACTGGGATGCTTGAACAGCAAGGTATCAAAGTAGAATCATACGATTGGCTATTTGGGTATTTTCTCCGGCGAAAGGTTTATTCGGACTGGAGGCAAGCATATTTGCCTGAAAAGAAAAAAAATCTGCTCAACCTATTCCATGCTGAAGTACATATTTTATGGATATCCGCAGTTATTGTGATGGGGGTGATTCTTTCTAGCTACATGTTCAGTGATGTTGGTGATTCAATCAAAGGGGATTTGAAGTATTGGTGCATCCTGTTCTTTGTACTGGTTTTCTCAGGACTGGTAGGAGACATTCAACTTCACAGTAAGCAGTGTCGAGATCTTCGCTCACAGGAAGCTGACCTCAAGAAGTTTCTCGAGGAATATGGATATCTGGGCAAGAACACCGTAGAAGTCAATCAGCCGATTTCTCAAAGCAATCATGAGAATTTGGTAGGGTAACTCATTCAGTCCGCAGACTCGATTGGCGACCCTTCACCTTCGAGCACAAGAATTGGAGTCTGGATCTTGTGGCACACGGCTCTTGAAGAACAAAGTAAACGGTCCTGAGTGCAGAGAAACTACAGCCGGACTAAACAAGTGCCCCAGCTCAAACCCGCTCCAAACCCGCACATCAGCACGGTGTCGCCTTCCGCGATTTGTCCCGCGCGGCGGGCTTCGTCGAGCACGATAGGAATCGAGCCGGCGGAGGTATTACCGTATTTGTCGAGATTCTTAAAAACGCGGCTGGACGGGACGCCGAGTTGCTGCATGGCGTGATTGATGATGCGGACGTTAGCTTGATGCAAGAGAAACATGGAAACGTCCTGCGGTCCCATGCCGGCGTGATCGAGGACGGTTTCAATCGTTTCCGTCACGGCATTTACGGCCCATTTGAAGACGCTGCGCCCGTCCATCTTGAGGAGATGGTTTCCGCTCGCAAGATCCTCTGCGGTGGCCGGTTTCCGCGTTCCACCCGCAGGGCGATCGAGCAGCGAGCCGCCGCTTCCATCCGCGCCCAACTGATAACTGATCAATCCCTGATGAGGAGATCCGCGACCGATCAATACGGCTCCCGCTCCATCGCCGAACAGCGGCGCAGTTCGCATGTCGGCGGGATCGACAATCCGACTGTTGACGTCGGCTCCGATCACCAGTGCCAATTCCGAGTTGCCGGTCGCCACGTATTGCGAGGCCGTCACCAGTGAGTAGACAAAGCCGGAGCAGGCGGCCTGTAAGTCCATGGCGGGAGCATCGAGTCCGAGTCGATCCTGAACGATGCATGCCGTGGAAGGACACATGTAGTCGGGGGTAAATGTTCCGACCACGAGCAGGTCGATGTCCTCTTTCTTGACGTGAGAGGTTTCGATCGCTCGCAAAGCGGCTTCGACGGCCAGATCGCTGGTCGCTTCCGATTCTTCAGCATGACGACGTTCGCGGATGCCGGTCCGTTGTTCGATCCAACCCGGTTCGAAGCCGTACTGTTCTTCGAGTTGTTCGTTGGTGACAACGCGATCGGGGACGTAAGATCCTGTGGAGAGGATCTCAATTCCGAGAAGGCTCTGAATTCTGCGACTGCGTCGAAACACGGGATTGGAGTCTCGTTTATCCTGAGTGGTCTGGCGAATCGAAACCCCGATGGAACCTTCCGAAGCGGGTGGTGCTTCAGCGGTTTCGTCCGCGAGGGGAATATGTGGTCGATGCGGTTGCGTCATAACGGAATCAGGGGCAATGTCTTGCTTCCTCTGACGAACGTTGGAATCCATGATGTCAGTACCATCAGGAGACCGTATGACGATCGTCCCGTTTCCGTCTGCCCGCTGAGTCGTCAACGACCAGATCTCGATCCTTCGTAAAGTGTGTCTAATATAATGCTTCCGTCAAAATGAGACTAGCGGGATCCGGGGATTCCTGCCGTCAGTTTGAGAATTCCTGCCGGAATTTCGACAAAATGACGCAATTTATCGCGGATCCGTGGCGTTTTCGGCATACTGGCTCCGTGGCTTTCCCTGTTTTTCTTCGAGTGATTATGAAAATTATCCACGAAATGCGGCTTAAAGGTCCGTGGGAATACTGCTGGAAGTCTCCAGATCTTTCCGCAGAGCAGTTGGGGTGTCCTCTGGAAGGGCGTCTGAAAGTGCCCGTTACCTGGAGCGAATGTTTCGGAGATCGAGCGGGAGTCGTGATCTGGTCGCGTCGTTTTCAAGAACCGACGAACCTGGACACTACCGAACGAGTGATGATCGCCGCTCCCCAGTTAGCGGGAGTCGTGCAGGTTCGACTGAATCACACTCCCCTGCCCCACGACGAACAGCCTGAGACCGGCTTTCGCTTCGACGTCACCGAATTGCTCGCTCCCAGCAATGTCCTGGAGATCGAAATGGAGTGCACGTCCGAGAGTCAGTCGCAGTCACGGGGAATGACCGAAGCCGCGGTCATCGAAATCTGGTCGCTGGTGGGATAACGGTCTTCGGGTTACGCGGCCCCGCGGGCGGCGGATTGGGTACTCACGAAGAAGGCCAGTTCGGCGGAGTCGGGATCGAGTCCCGCAGCACGTCGAGTGAGTTCGAGCCGAATGCCCCAACGTTCCACCGTTTTGATGTCGATCTTCAGATGGGGACCGTCGAGAAGTTCGCTCCTGACCTCCGGTCGGTCGTTAAAGGCGGGCCAGAAAGGGATATGAACGATGGCGGTTTTCTGATGCCGTTGAAAATCAACGCGAAAGGTTCCTTCCAGCCATTCACGACCGTCAGGATCGGAGCCACGTTCGTAGCGTTGAGCAATTTCACGGTCCGCTGACTGAAACTGGATCGCTTGTGGATGGTCGTTCCGATCGTCGGTTGGATCGGGGACGACCTCAGGCTCGGAAGTCGTCGAGAGACGGGAGAGTAATGCCTGTTCCAGTCCCGCATCGATGTCCTGATTCTCGTTGCGTTGTGTCTCGGAGTGTAACGGCTCGGGAACCGGGGCTTTCGATGAAACTTGAACGGCAACATGCGAAACGCGGGCAGGTTGAGTTCTCAGGAAGTGTTGTTTGGCGCTCACTGCCGACAGCACCAGAATGAGAATCGCTGTCAGGGTGACCGCAGGAAGAAATCCGAATGCCGGTAATAGGGGGAGTGTCAGCAGGCAGTAGCCCAAACTCGTTGCGATGGCGGCGAGGGAAGTACTCAGGCGAGTGGTTGAGGCCACACTCAATCCAGACAGCGAGAGGAGCAGATATCCCACCATCCAACAGCCGACCGACAACCACGGTCCCTGAGAACTGGGGAGGAGGATCGGGATGAACACCGCCAAACCACACAGCAGAGCCGTGCCGAGATGTTGCCAAAGTTGGACGGACTGACGTTGAAGCATCGAGGCATCCTTGCCTGATGAGGTGAATAAAAAACGGCCCGAAGACGGCTGAGACGCTGTCTTCGAGCCGATGAATCTCGGCGTAATTTAGTGGATCTGCGAGAACCGGGCAAGACGATCTCGGCGGTTCGCAGCCTTCAAGCCACGTGGTGAGCAAATCAGGCTCCACATGCGGACTTGAGTTCGTTCACTTTGTCGGTCGCTTCCCAGGTGAACTCGGGCTCCGAACGTCCGAAGTGACCGCCCCAGGCGGTTTTACGATAAATCGGACGGCGCAGGTTCAGTGTCTCAATAATCCCTTTCGGAGTCAATGAGAAGATTTCCTGCACCGCAGCGCTGATTTTGTCTTCATCGACGTTGCTGGTTCCGAACGTACTGACCAGCACGCTCACAGGATCGGCGACACCGATCGCGTAGGCGAGTTGGACTTCACATTCGCTGGCCAGTCCTGCCGCGACAATATTCTTGGCGACGTAACGAGCCATGTAGGCCGCGGAGCGGTCGACCTTTGTGGGATCTTTTCCACTGAAGGCACCCCCGCCGTGACGTCCCCACCCGCCGTAGGTATCGACGATGATTTTTCGCCCCGTCAATCCACAGTCTCCGTGAGGTCCACCAATGATGAACTGCCCCGTCGGGTTGATGTGGTATTTGGTGTCACCGGTCAACAAGCCTTCCGGCACTGAAGGTCGAATGATGTTTTCGATGACATATTCGGCAATTTGATCCTGAGTGACGGTTTCTTTGTGCTGCGTGGAAAGCACGACTGCGGAGATACCGATCGGTTTATAGCCGTCATATTCGACAGTGACCTGCGATTTGTTATCGGGACGCAGCCAGTCAACATCTCCCGCATGACGCAGTTCGGTCAGCTTGTTGAGAATGCGGTGCGACAAGGCGATCGGGAGCGGCATTAGCTCTTCGGTCTGGTTACTGGCGTAACCGAACATCAGGCCCTGGTCGCCGGCTCCGTCTTTATCCACCCCCATCGCGATGTCGGCGGATTGTTCGTGGAGATAGCATTCGATTTCGCAGGTATCGGCGTTGAAACCGATGTCGTCACTGGTGTAACCAATCTCCCGCACGACATCGCGAGCGACCTGGACGTAATCAACATTTGCATTGGTTCGGATTTCTCCGGCCAGAACGATTCGGTCCGTCGTACACAAAGTCTCGCAGGCAACGCGCGAATTCGGGTCCTGGGCAAAAATGGCATCGACAATTCCGTCAGAGACTTGATCGCTGACTTTATCGGGATGCCCCTGACTCACGGATTCAGAGGTGAATAAATAGCGCGACATGGGCGGCGTCTTCCTTCCATTGAGACTGATAGTTTTGATTTGTTGAAGGAGGCATTGTATTTGCCCCACCCCCAACCCACAACCGATCAAGCCGCGCGTTTGAGCGCATTTCCCCTGTTTTTCGCGTGTTTTTGCTGTTTGGGGAGTAATGAAAGCAGAGAATTCACGGTTCGCTGTGTGGCCCCTTGCTGCGGAAGGACCGCTTGACGGGCGCGCTCTCCCATCTTGTGGGCGACGTCCGGGTTTTCGAGAAAATGCTGAATGACCGAGGTCATATTTCGTCCTTCCGGAATGACGGTCGCCGCTTCCGCGGTCTTCAGTAAAAACACCGCATCGCGAAAGTGATGGGTATTCGGACCGAACATCACGGTCGCGCCGAAGGCCGCCGGTTCGATCATGTTCTGCCCGCCGCGGTTGGTCAGTGATCCTCCAACATACGCCAAGTCGGCCAATCCCCAGCACGCGCCAAGCTCCCCTAGAGTGTCGAGGAGAATGATCGGATCGGGCTTCGAAGAGTTGACCTCTTCGGTGGGAGTTCGCGGAAGATTCGATCGCCTTACAAAAGGAAGGGTGTGTGAAGCGATGAGCGAGGCGACTTCTTCAAAACGCTCCTGATGCCTGGGGACGACGATCAATCGTAGATGTGGGAAAGCGGGCTTCAGGGTTTTGTACGTCTGCAAAACAAAGGCTTCTTCGGGAGCTTGCGTACTGCCGGCAATCAGGACGGTCTCAGAGTCCTTGAATCCAAAGAGATCGCGAAGCGCTTGCGTCTCAGGGTGATTTCGGTCGGTCGTGATCTGATCATATTTCACCGATCCAGTGACGCGGACCTGTTCACAGCCGGCACCAAGCTTTCGGAACCGGGAAGCGTAGGTCTCATTCTGGACAGCGATCATTTGAAAGCGTTGCAGGAGGCTGCTGATCACCGGGCGAATTTTTCGGTAGCCATTGAAAGATTTCTCACTCAGCCGACCGTTAATGATGGCCAGGGGAATCTGTTGTTGACTGGCTGCGCGAATCAGGTTGGGCCACAGTTCCAATTCCACGAGGACGAGTAAATCCGGCTGAATTCGACGCAGCCCGCGACTGACAGCCCACGAAAAATCGAGCGGGCAATAACAAACCGTACAATCCGGGTATTTCGTGCGGGCTACATCCTGCCCGGTGTGAGTGGTGGTCGAAATGACGATATTGAGTTCGCCGTACTGCTCACGCAGCTCGGGAATTAGCGACTTGAGCAGCAGCACTTCTCCCACACTCACCGCGTGGAACCAGATCGTGGTCTCCTCTCTATTTTGAGAGGGCAAGCGGCCTAGAAGCTTTTGAGACCATCCCCGGCGATACTTCCCCTGCACGAGCATGCGATACGCGATCAAGGGAGAAGCGGCTGCGAGTAGCAGCAGGTAGACCAGATTTGTCAACGCGGAATATAAAATGGCTCGTCCTCCGTGACGAGTGGTGTGGCTTCGAGGTCAGGCGACTCCCGCGCCGTGACATTTTTTGTATTTCTTGCCACTGCCGCACGGGCAGGGATCGTTCCTTCCCACTTTCGGTCCGGTGTTGATAATCGGATCGACGGCGTTGTTGGCAGCGCCCGGCTCCTGGCCTCCCGATTGCTCTTTGTATTCTTTTTGCGCGGCTTGTTGCGGATCTTCGTGTTCGACGTTTGTAATTCGCCACAGCGACCCGACGAAGTCGGGGCTTTGGCGGTCCATGCGAAAGATTGCCGCCGACACTTGCGAATCGACACGATCCCAGACGTTCTGAAACGCTTTGCGACCTTCCCGCTTGTATTCCACTTTGGGATCTTTCTGGGCGTAGCCGACCAGTCCGATGCCGGAACGGAGGTGATCCATGTAATAGAGATGTTCTTTCCAGGCGGTGTCGATCACTTCGAGAATCAGCGAGCGTTCGGCCTGCCGCAACTCGGGGCGGAATTTGGACTGATACGCATCGTTGAGTCGAATCCGCGTTCGATCGCGATCGAGTCCTTCGAGTTCTTCAGCTTTCAGTTCGGTATGGAATTCGGAATTCGCCCACTCCACCAGTTTGTCTCGTTGCATTTCAGAGAGCGGCGTTTCCACAGTCTCGAAAGCATCGTCCAGCTTCTCGTCGAGCTGTTTGATGGCCGATCCCTTCGCGAAATATTCTTCGCTCAGTTTCGTCAACATTTCTTCCATGTCATGTCGGGAGATGCTGGTGTATTCGTTCGGATCCAGACTAGCGTCGAAGCGGTTATTGGCCCAACGAACGAGACCTTCGCGGTCGTAGCGATCGCCGCCGCCGGCGTCGCTCATAAAGCGGTTCATCCCGACCGAAACGGGGAACTCGGTTTCCTTGGCCTCGTAGACTCGCGAAACTTCCTGGCGGATCAGTTCAACCCCGTCGCCGGGCTCGGTCAGGTCTTCAAACTGTTTCGGATCCATCTCCAGGGCGAGTTGCTGTTCGAGGAAACCGCACAACGAGCCACGACCGAAATCGTCTCGCAGGAATGTATCGAGATCGGACAAGTCAAGCCTGGCAACCGCCTCGCGGGCTTTTTCATACAGATACATCTGCATGTCGTCGCGACCGATTTTCTTCAATTCTTTATCGTTGGTATTCAGGTCGAATGCCTGATTGGCCCACTTCGAGAGAGCCTGCCAACTCCACTCCCGCTCGTCTTCCACATCCTCGGGGAGGTGAGTATCGATCTGATCGTTGATGACGTCTTCCGCTTGCGTGATCGCTTCGTCGCGAATAAAGAGATCGAGTTGCTCGCGGTCCATGTCGCGGAGAGCGTTCGCACTGATGTGAAGACCGAGTCGATGTTCGGCCCAGGCGACGATCGTTTCCCGGTAGTAACTCTCGTCAAGGAATTCGGGGACGCGTTCGGTGATCAGATTGTCGATCATCTCTTCAATCATGCCGCGACAATCGGCACCATCGAGGATGCGTTGGCGGAAGGAGTAGACCTGCTTCCGCTGTTCGTCCATCACTTCGTCGTATTCGAGCAGGTTTTTCCGGATGTCGAAGTGGTATTCCTCGCGTTTTTTCTGCGCGCCTTCGATCCGACGAGTCAACATCCGACTTTCGATCGGTTCTCCTTCTTCCATGCCGAGGCGACCCATCATGGCCTGCATCATTTCTCCACCGAACATCCGTAATAAGGGATCGTCCATGGCGAGGAAGAACCGACTGGACCCACTGTCGCCTTGGCGTCCGGCGCGACCGCGAAGCTGCAAGTCGATGCGGCGTGAGTCGTGTCGTTCGGTTCCGATCACGTGTAAACCTCCGATTTTCTCAACCTCTTTCCCTTCCGCCTTCATCCCCATTTTTTCGGCAATCTCATTGGTTTTGTCGTCCCAGACCTGCTTGGGAATTTCGAGTCGCGAGCTGTAGGTCTCGGTCAATTCCTGCAACGCGAGGAACTCCGGGTTTCCGCCGAGAATAATGTCGGTACCGCGACCCGCCATGTTGGTGGCGATGGTGACGGCTGCCTTACGACCGGCCTGCGACACGATTTCCGCTTCACGCTCGTGGTGCTTGGCGTTCAGGACGCTGTGTTGGATGCCGTATTTGGTCAGTTTGTTGCCGATGTATTCCGATTTTTCGATCGACGTGGTTCCGACCAGTACGGGACGTCCGGTGTCGTGGACCTCGCGGATTTCCTTGATCACCGCATCCCATTTTTCTTTTTCGCTGCGGTAAATCTTGTCGGGATGGTTGATGCGTTGCATCACGCGGTTCGTCGGCACCGCCACCACATCGAGGCCGTAGATTTTCCAGAACTCGCCCGCTTCCGTCATCGCGGTTCCGGTCATCCCGCCCAGCTTGTTGTAGAGTTTGAAGAAGTTCTGGAGCGTGATCGTGGCCAGCGTCTGCGATTCCGCTTTGATTTTCAGCCCTTCTTTCGCCTGGACGGCCTGATGGAGTCCATCGCTCCACTGACGCCCTTCCATCTTACGTCCGGTGAACTCGTCGACAATAATGACTTCCCCCTTCTCGACGACGTAGTTCACATCCCGTTTGTAAAGGTGGTGTGCCTTGAGAGAGTTATCGAGCAAGTGGGGCCATTCCATGTTGCCGGCGGTATAGAAACTTTCCACACCCGCCAGTTCTTCCGCCCGACGGATTCCGTCTTCCGTCAGGTGGCAGGAGTGTTCCTTCTCTTTGACTTCAAAGTCTTCACCGACCTTCAGTTGCCGCGCGATGGCGTCGGCGCGAGGATATTTGGAGAGATCGTCTTCCGCCGGTCCGGAAATAATGAGCGGCGTTCGCGCTTCGTCGATCAGGATGTTGTCGATTTCGTCGATCAGCGCGAAATCCAGCGGCCCCTGCACCTGCAGGTCCTTGCGCGGTTTCATGTTGTCGCGGAGGTAATCGAAACCGAATTCGTTATTAGTTCCGTAGGTGATGTCAGAAGCGTAGGCTTTTTGACGCTCGAACGGGTCCATATTGGCCTGAATCGCACCGACCGTCAGCCCGAGCCCCTGATAGATGGCTCCCATCCATTCCATGTCGCGCTGGGCCAGGTAATCGTTGACCGTGATCGCGTGAACGTGTCCCGTGAGAGCGTTCAAGGCAGCGGGTAACGTCGCGACGAGAGTTTTCCCTTCCCCCGTCACCATCTCGGCGATCATCCCTTTATGAAGGATGTATCCTCCGACCATCTGCACATCGTAATGGCGCATTTTGAGAAACCGTCGTCCCGCTTCGCGCGTAGCGGCGAAACTTTCGGGAAGGACATCCTCGAGCGTGGCGCCCTGCTTGATTTTCTCGCGCAATTTGGGCGCGGTTTGGCGCAATTGATCGTCGGTGAGAGATTCATATTCCGATTCGAGCGAATTGATCCGGTCGAGGGTCGAGCCGGAAACAACTTTGGCGTTCCCTTCCTTATCCCGGTCGAAGCCGATGTCTCGAATGCGTCGCTCGTTCGACGAGCCGAAAAGTTTGGTGATAAATCGTTCGAGTCCGGACGTGAAGGCATTAAACCAGTCGCCCAGCTTTGCGAGGAATTCCATGAGATTACCTTGGGGAAATCTTGTCCCGATCAGTCGAAATTGAGCACGGAGACCGGGTGGAGTGTGTCAGAATGGCAGACTCCTTCCAGCGTCATCTCGCCGCCTCGTGCCGCGAATGCTGTACCGTGCTGTCTGAGACGACGTAAGTCGCCTGCTTCTCGAAGTTTATTGTTTGTGGGAAATGGGGTCAATGTCGGTCAAACCCGCATTGAATCCGGCAGAAATCAAACTCAACCCATAATGCAGGCATTCTGCGTGCCGAATCCCCTGATTTGAAGAGATTCCGTGGCATTGGTCTGCTGCCTCGATCCCGGTATGATACGGAATAATTCGTATTTTTTCGAACGATACACGACCTGACATGCCCACCGACGACCCCAAATATCAGACCGGTGATCCGGATGGACCGGACTCCCAGTCTGAAGAGATCATCATCAGTCCCGATACGCAGCGCGACCAGCGGATTCCTCCCGGCCAGTCTCGCACGCGAAAATGGCCGGTGCTCGATGCTCACGGCACTCCCAACGTTCCGTTGGATCGTTGGAAGCTCGAAGTGGATGGCCTGGTCCGTCAGCCGCTCAGTTTCACCTGGGAAGAGTATCGCGATCTTCCCCGCGTAAAAGTCTTCGCCGACTTTCACTGTGTAACGGCGTGGTCCCGGTTGGCGAATGTCTGGGAAGGAGTGTCGGTTCGCGAATTGATGGAGCGCGCCGGCGTCCTACCCGAAGCGAAATATGTGATCGCCACCGGATATGATTACGGCTGGACGACCAATATGCCGCTGGATGATTTCATGCAGGAAGACGTCCTGATTGCCGATACCCACGATGGTGAGCCGATTGACGCGGATCACGGCGGGCCCGCGCGGTTAATGGTACCCCAGCTCTATGCCTGGAAGAGTGCGAAGTGGCTGCGGAAGCTGACTTTTGTTGCCGAGGACCGATCGGGGTACTGGGAGCAGATGGGGTACCACAATCACGGTGACCCCTGGAAAGAAGAACGCTATGGCTGATGCTCCGCAGAACATTCGCGTCCTGTCGGGCGAAGGGTGTCTGGAAGTGACCTGGTCTCCGGAACGGGTCGTGAAGTTGCCGTTCCATTTTCTGCGTTGCCAGTGTCCCTGCGCGTCCTGTGTGGATGAGTTGACCGGCGTCAGAACCTTGCAGCCCGAGACTGTTCCAGAAGATATCAAACCGACCGGCGTCGGTTTCAGCGGGAATTATGCTCTGAAGATCGGCTGGTCGGACGGGCATCATACTGGTCTGTTTACGTGGGATTATCTCGACAAACTCTCGCAGGAGCAGGAGGATCGATGAGCTACGAAGTCGAGATGAAATTTCCTTTGAACGATACGAAACATTTTGTGCCGTTGTTGCGCGGCATCGGCGCGGAAGAAGTCGAAACGGAATCGCATCTCGATCGCTACTTCAATCATCCCGCTCGTGACTTCGCCGAGACCGACGAAGCCTTGCGACTGCGTTCCATCGGCGAGGGGAACGTCGTGACCTACAAGGGCCCCAAGATCGATCCGGTCACGAAAACCCGTCACGAAATTGAAATCCGCTATACGCCGGGAAAGGATGTTGCCACTGAGTTTGCGGAAATGCTGACACTACTCGGTTTTCAGGAATCGCTCTCAGTGAAAAAGACGCGTCGCGTTTTCCATCTCGACTGGCAGGATCGTGAAGTGGAAGTTTTACTGGATGACGTGGAAGGTCTCGGGCAATACGCCGAGATTGAAACTATCGCGCTCGAAGGGGATCAGGACGCGGCGAAAGAATGTGTGCTTTCTCTAGCGAAAAAACTGGGGCTGGAAGAATCCGAACGCCGCAGCTATCTGCAGATGTTGATTGAGAAGTCGGAAGAAGTCTCTCAGTAATGTCGTCGATCAGGCTGTAACAGGTAGGAGTTTGGATTCAGACTGTAGAATCCCTCCGAAGAAAAGTTCGACATCACGCTCGCATGGCGCAGTTCGTTGAGCGAATTAAAAGGAAACACGACCAATGACGCGTACAGTGCCGGATCGAGAGCCGGGACCGACTTTGGGATTTCCTGTTTGACCTGTCGGCTGGGTTGAAGATAGGATCGGGTTTCTTCTCATTGAAAGGAATCCCACGATGCGAAAATTTCTCCCATTCAGTTCTCTGATGCTCGTTTTAATTGCTGCTTCTGTTCTGACCGCCGATGATTGGCCCCAATGGAGAGGGCCAAACCGGGATGCGATCTCGCAGGAAACGGGATTGCTGAAAAGCTGGCCTGCGGACGGTCCCCCTCTCGCCTGGAAAGTGGACGGCGTGGGGAACGGGTA
>JABURQ010000170.1 GCA_014762625.1 Planctomycetaceae bacterium
TTCCTCCCACAACGTCATTTCCACATCGAAGATCGATTTGATCTGGATCATCAGGATAATGCAGTAGACCCCGATCGACGCGGGACGACCGAGCACGAATTCGCTCCAGGCGAAAATAAACGCGATGCTGCGACCGTACGCTTCTTTCAGATACACGTAAATGCCGCCCGCTTTCGGATAGGTTACCGCCAGCTCGGCAAAGCAGAGTCCCCCCACCAGGCTGACGATCCCTCCGGCAATCCAGGCCCAGGCGACGATGGAGACAGAGCCTGCCTCCGCGGCGGCTTCTCCCGGTTTGGAAAAAATCCCCGTTCCGATAACATTTCCCACGACCATTGCCATCGCCATACCGGGACCGAGGGCACGAACCAGACTGGAATGATCGGGCGAGGATTCGGCGGGCTGCTCTGTTGTCGTGGTCACGCCAGAATTCCGTCTCGGTCAGTCAGAGCAGAAGAAACCATCTTAAAAACCACTGGGAGGGGCGTTGGGAGCAGTTCCGGGAGCGGTGCCGGTCTGTTGCCTGTCATCAGAAATCTTGATCGTTTCCAGAGAGAGATCGATCCGTTCGATAAATCGCTCGTTGCTGGTGATGGTTTCCGGATACACGAAAAGCACATACACCGTGGTGTCTCCCTGACCGAACAGATGCAGCGAGATTTCGGCTTTGGTTTCGCCTATAAAGTAATCGGTTTTAGTCACCCAGACGGACGCGGATTGCTGAGGAACCAGTCCCGGTGACGGCGGGTATTGCTTTTGATTCCAATCACTCGGATCATAGGGCGGAAGATTCAAACCGTTCACAATTGTCTCTGCCACCTTGTTGCTGAATTCCATGGCGGCTTCTGGATCGTTTTTCGCCAAGTAGACACTGTTCGACATGATATACGCATACGCGGGAACCTGTTTGAATTCGCCGGCCACATCCGCTTCGACCGTGCCTTGCCAGGCACCGATCAGCCCCGGCAACTCTTCCGACATGTAATTGGGTTGGCGTAAGTCCTCACCGACCTGAACGAGTTGTCCTTCCTCGTTTCGTTCGAACTTCGGCGCTGGGATCTCCACCATTTGTTTCGGCATGCGAATTTCCACGCCGGACTGGGCCCACGGTTGTCCCAGGTTTTCGTCGAGCTTGTTAATGTATTCGAAGAGTTCTTTCGTCGCTGCGACACGCTGGTTATAAACCTCCGTACCGCAACCAATGACAGAGGTCATCAGAAAACAGAGAACTGGGAGGAGTCGAGCGCGAAGCTGAACGGGAGGAGTCATGAGACAGGCATCTTTAATAGAGGACTGGATTTGCAACGATTGTGAAGCAGAACTGGGCGTCTGTCAATGATTTCTCAGTACGGTTCAGTTGAATCGAAGTGAGATCGACGACCGAGTCACTCACCCAAACGTTTTCTCTCTGCAAACAGTTCTCGTTTTTTTTGCAATTTTGTACGGTTTATGACAATCAGGACCGTCCCTTCCCTTCTTCTTCCACGATCCGGTCGATTTCCTGCTGTAACTTCTCCAGATTCTCGTCGCGCATCATTTCCTCGGCTAACTCTTCCCCGAGAAGACCGAGTTCCTCGTACAGTTCCGCCCATTCGTCGTCTTCTTCCTCTTCTGGCTCCGATTCGGGTTCGGGAAGCTCGGCTTTCTTTTCTTCAGCGGCGGCCTGTTCCTCGGCGGCTTGACGAGTGAGTTTGTCCTGTTCATTTTCGGCGAACTTCTGGACGTCTGAGAACAGTTCCATCCAGTGTTCGAGTTCGCCAGAAGTCAGCTCTCCTTCGTATTTCGGATGGGGTTCGAGCGGGGCTTCGTCTCGATCGCGTTGCGGAGGACGCTGGACGATCTCGTCCAGAAACGACAGACTTCCGATGAACTTGGCCTTACGACGATGGGCGGCTCGTTGCAGCCGACGATCGCCCGAGACGACGATGATCTGTCGCGGAGCGGAATGCGCGAGAATCAATTCTTCGATCAGAGAGTCCGCGTCGTGTCCCGGATCGGCGAATCGCACCTGCAAGCCTTCAAACTTCATGCGGTTCGGCAGTCCCTCCGGAGCGTCCCAGGCGTCAAACACCACCTTCGCGCGATCCCGTTCTTCTCTGGTGAGAAACGTGACCAAAAGTCGTAACAAACGGTGACGACAGCGCTCGAGATCTCCCGGCCCGTAACTCGGCCGCGCAAGACCGGCGGCATGCATCAGGTTATAGCCGTCGATAAGGAAATACGGAGTGGCCATGCCGCGTCACTCCCGTGAAATTCAGGCCACCGGATTGGCCCGGGAAAGCAGTTGTCCCTGGTGAAAACGAACTTGTCCATTGACGAGCACTGTCTCCGCTCGTCCTTTGACCGTCCAACCCGCGAAAGGAGTGTTGCGTCCACGCGAATAAAACTGCTCGGGTTCGATCGTCCATTCCGCGTCGGGATCGATCAACGTCACATCGGCGGTGGAATTCTCACGCAACGTCCCCTTCGACAGACCGAGAATCCGGGCCGGACGCGTCGATAGTTTGTCGATCAGTTGCAGCCACGAAAGATGCCCCGGATCGATCAAAGTTTGAATGCAGATCGGAATGACGGTCTCCAGGCCCGCGATCCCAAACGGTGCCTCATCGAGTTCGTTCCGTTTTTTCTCGACGGAGTACGGTTGGTGATCGGAACTGATGGCGTCGATCGTGCCGTCTTTCAGACCGCGAATCAGGGAATCGATATGATCCTGCGATCGTAGCGGCGGATTTACTTTGAACGCCGCATCGAATCGTTGCAGTGTGGAGTCATCCAAAGCCAGATGATGCGGCGTCACCGAGCAAGTCACTTTGACGCCGGCCTCCTTGGCTTGCAGAATCTGCTGCACGCTATTGCTTACGGTGACCGTCGTCACGTGCAAACGTCCTTCGGTCATCTCGGCCAGCGCCAAATCCCGACTGACCATGATCGACTCCGCCGCCGCCGGCATCCCGCGCAAGCCGAGGAGTGTTGAGTAATATCCTTCGTGCATGATTCCCGATCGGCTCAGTTCCTCGACTTCGGGGAAATTGAAGATCGGACGATCGAACATGCGACTGTATTCGAGGGCTCGTCGCATGATTTCGGCATTGTGAATCGGGTTTTTCCCATCCGAGAAACCGACCGCCCCACCGTCCACCAGTTGTCCCATTTCGGCAAGTTCTTCACCGTTCAGGTTTTTGGTAACGGCTCCGAGTGGATAGACGTGGCAGTTTCGGGCGCGGGCTGCTTGCAGAATCGCGAATTCCGCTGCCGCGCGGTTGTCAATGGCGGGCGTGGTGTCGGGGAGACAGGCAATGCTGGTGAAGCCTCCCGCGAGGGCCGCCGCCGTGCCGGTGAATGTCGTTTCGTCTTCTTCATCACCCGGATCGCGTAACGCCGCGTGCAGGTCGATCAATCCGGGAACCACAATCATCCCCTCCGCGTCGATTTCTTCATCGACGTGTCCGGCGACATCTCCGGCGCCCGCAATTTTTCCGTCGCGGATCAGAAGATCGCCGGTCCGGTCGAGATCCTGCGAAGGATCGATCAGTCGTCCGCCTCGAATCAACAGGCTGGTCATGCTTCTCCTCTTTCCGCTTGGCGATCCTGATATTGATTCAGCAGATACAGACACGACATCCGCACCAGCAGTCCGTTGGTGACCTGATCGAGGACCACCGAATGCGGCCCGTCGGCGACTTCCGTCGAAAGTTCCACGCCGCGATTGATCGGTCCCGGTGCGAGCACCATCATTCCCTCTTTCCCGCGCGAGGCGCGTTCAGTATTCAGTCCGAACAGGTGAGCGTATTCCCGAATCGAGGGAAAGAACGCCGATCGTTGACGCTCGAACTGCACCCGCAACAGGTTGACGCAATCCGATTCCGGCAGAACGGCATCGAGATCGTAGGAGATTTCGACTCCCAGTTGAGTGATATCGCGGGGGATGAGCGTCGAAGGACCGCAAACAATGACGCGAGCTCCGAGTTTTTTGAGTCCCCAGATATTCGAGCGGGCGACGCGGCTGTGGAGAATATCGCCGACCAGCGTCACCGTGAGACCATCCAGCGTCCCCTTTTTTTCCCGAATCGTGAAAATGTCGAGCAGCGCCTGCGTCGGGTGTTCGTGGGTGCCGTCGCCCGCATTCAAAACCGAGGCTTTCAGGTGCTTCGAGAGCAGATGCGGAGCGCCCGGCGTCACGTGCCGCACGACCACCTGATCGACGCCCATCGCTTCGATGTTCTTCGCGGTGTCGATGAACGTCTCCCCTTTGGAGAGACTGCTGCCGGAGGGGGAGAAATCGACCGTATCGGCGCTGAGGCGTTTGGCGGCGAGGCCGAAGCTTGTGCGTGTGCGGGTAGAGGGTTCGAAAAAGAGGTTCGCAACCACTTTTCCCCGCAAGGAATTGAGTTTCAGGACCCCGGCTTTGGCTTGCTGCTTGAACTCGGCGGCCTGATCGAGGATCTGAGTGATCTCCTCCGCCGATAATTCTTCCAGGCCGAGGATATGTTTACGATTCCAGACGCGACTGGGGCTCTCAGTGGACATCGTCTCTTCCGTGGTCAGTTAAAAAACAAACTGGCCAAGCTTAACAATGCCCTCCCCCGCCTTCAACGATCAAGGTTCGGAATTCGGAATTCTCGTCTCTTTCCCCGGCAATCCTTCCACCGCAATTCCCGGTAATTCAGAGGAGAGCCGCGGTCCCGAAACCTCGCGCACCGCGGAATCCTCGGTATTCGCCGAGATTTCGCCCGCATACTGGATCGGAGCGAGAATCAGCCCTTCAATCTGCAACCGCTCCGCCGGCAGTCGAGTCACGGTTTTCTCCTCGCTCCACTGCCCCGCGACCACCAGCGACTCTGCCGCCACACAGTCCTCCCCAATCAGAGACAGATACGAGAACTGTCCCTCGGGAACGTCTTCCTGGCGAAACAGGAACAGGGCTCCACGATCCGGCGTCAGATCGAAGACGCAGCTTTTGGCCGTCAGACGCAGTTCGCCCGACACGGGGGACTTGTTCTGCTTCGGATCGAAAATCAGCATCGAACCTGTTTGTCGCAGACAGAGATTCTCCCAGTTTCCGCTGAGAGGTCGTTCCGGCTCCGGCCAGTGACGAAAACGGGCGAACGCCTCCGCGCCGATGGAGAGGCAGTTGTCCACATTCCAGTTGGAAGGAGAGGTTCCGAAGTAAATCTGACTGCCGCCTCCCAGAAACACCGAATCGCGGACGTCAAACCTTCCGCCGCTCCGATCCTCCGGATCGATCGACTTCCACGCGATCCCGATGCGTTGAGACGGAGAACTCTGAGGAAGGTCGGCTTCAGAGTTTCGCAGGTCAAAAGTGCAATGAGAAATCTTCACATCGAGAGACCGCACGACAACCGACGCCCCCTGCTCTGCTTCGAGTTGTTGCTGGATCTGTAAATTGTCCAGAGCCAGTGATTCGCAACTGATGTTCCAGGACTCTCGTACAATCACGCTCGCCGAGACATCCTCCTTCGCAACGATCGTGAGTGGACCGACGACCTCCAGTTTTTCCGCCAGATACTCTCCCGATTTCGTCAGTCGGATCACTCCCTCGGCATCGGGAGCGGGAAGTGACAGAAAAGGACTCTGCTTCGTTTCTTCTTCCTCGACGATCGGCTCGGGAACCGCGAAAATTTCCTCCGTCGTCTCGCTCACGCGATTGGCCAGCGACAGCAACTCCGTCCGCGCTCCTTCATCCTGTAACACAACCGCGATCATCAGCAGGCTCGCCGCGCTGGCCACCAGCCACGGCCAGTTCTTGCGCGGCCCCGATCGTTCCCGGATCGTCCAGCCGGGCGCTTGGGAAAGAAAGTACGCCTGATACTCGCGTAACGTCCGGCGATCTCCAAACGACGACCGCCCGAAGAGTTTCGCTGCGTCGACGAAGGATTCCGGACGTTTGGTGGGATCGCGCTGCGTCAGTTGATTGACGGCGAGAGCAATTTTTTCCGGCACATCGGGAGCCCATTCCCGCAAATCGGGAATCTCCCGTTTCTGATGAGCGGTCAGCTTCGCGAGAGGATCGGCTTCCTTGATCGGCGGACGCCCCGCCAGTAACTGCCACAACAGACAACCGAGCGAATAAAGTTCCGTCCGTTCGTCGACCAAATTCCCGGTCGCGACCCGCTCCGGAGCGATCCCTTCGCATTGTTCAGTGGTGAGATCGGTGACGTAGGAGAGTTGCGGAGCGATCGCATTCTGCACACCCGTTTCGACGAGCAGCGCACGTCCCTGCGGCGAAAGTTTGACATTTTCGAGACGCAGGTCGCCGTGATAAACTCCTTCCTTCTGTAACACGCGCATGCCGGAGAGTAACTGCCGGGCGATGGCCACGACGACGCGCACCGGAAAGCGTCCGCGTCGAACCAATAGTTCTCTTAGATTCAATCCCGGCACGTACCGGCTCACGACGAAGAGTGAGTCTTCCTGAGCGATCACTTCAAGCGGGGCGACGACGTGTGGATGGTGCCATTCCGCCAGTCGGCGGATCGTCTCCGAGAGATGATTTTGGGTCGGTTCCCGCTGCTCGGGACGCAAGGAGAGTTTTTTGAGGCAGAACCGTTTTCGTTTTCGCGTGCGGGCCAGAAATGTTTCCGACCGATTTCGACCGCCGAGACGATCGATCAGAATGTATTCCCCCTGAGCGATTTGTTCCGGACGATCCGATTCCAACAACGTCGCCTGATACGGCGTCAACGATTTCTGACTCACTAACGCATCGATCCAGACCGAATCGAAGGCCGGCAGATCGGAGGTCAGCCGTTTCACTTTTCGCCGACACCGGCGCAAATCCCCCACGGAACAGAGGCCGTGCGTTTTCAGCAGTTCCGTCATTCGCGGGGAGAGTGGTTCCAGCACGTCGGGCGATTCCTTGAAGACATCCGTGTCAGATCGGGAATTCTCCCAGATCCGGCGATTTTCGGCAAGAGGGAGGTGAACGAAAGCGGAAACGGGAAATCTTGTATCGTACCTGATTACCTGCATGCCACCCTCTCCTCCTTTGGAGTGTAACTGAGACCGCCGAGCGTTTAGCGAGGATGAAGGTCGAAGGCGCAAGAAATTGCAACTCCGACTTGGGCCGGGGTGAGGAGGTCACAATATCCGTAATGCCGTCCAAAAACTGCCCTTGTCTCAGTTTCCCGATTGCAGGTACTCTTGCCGAGAAGAGCCAAAGTAGGGCCGGTTCCACCGGCCAGAAAAATTATCAAGCACTAATAGCCGGTGGAACCGGCCCTACGAGTTTCTGTCAACGACGTTCAATGACTGATCCCCCCGTCCGCATCCTGTTACTCGCTTCCGACGATCACGATCGTCGCGATCTGACGGACGCAATCCGCAAACACCACGCGACCGCCGGTATCGATGCCTACGCCGACTTCTCACAAGTGATGCAGGACGGCCTCCCCGCCGATCCGCCGCGTTTGGTCATTCTCTCCGCCGGCTACACGCAAGCCTGGTCACTGGATGAGTTCGCCGAACTCTGGAACGAACTTCCCCTCGCCCGCTGGATCATCGTGCAAAGCGGGTGGAGCGACTCGGCGATTCGCCACTGGCCCTGGTTACCGCCGGCATGTTGCGTTCCCCGCGAACGCCTGGAGATTCGCTTGCGTCAGGAACTTGACGTGCTCGACAACCGCCGCGAGCCGTTGCCGCTGACCGCCTCTCTCGAAGAAACGTTCCTCCGCGACGCGGAACTGTCCGAGGATTACGATCTCTCCGGCATGACGGTTGGACTCTATACGCCGGACCGCGACTTGCGCCGCTTCTGGACCGATCTGATCACTGCTTACGGCGGCGAAATCGTCTCTCTGGAACAAGAGCCGCAGGCGTTACTCTGGGATTGCGATCCGTGGCAGAAGGACCGCATCCGGCAATTGGAAATCTTCCGCCGTCGGGAACCGCAGTGTCACGTGATTGGACTCCGTAACATCGTCCACGATCTGGCGGAATCGTTGGCCCGGGAAGCCGGTGTCGATGTGTTGCTGCCGAAGAACTTGAGCGCCGCGTTAGTGCTGGAGTCATTGAGCGTAATGCAGATCTGAGTATCGGCAGTGTTGTTTTCCGTGTCTGGAAGACATGCGGCTGATTTCGTCGTAAGTCCTTAAAGTTTGGAAGATGAGCTTTTTGCAAAACCTCGCTCTTCAAATCTACGTAATTCTATCAAGCGATAGGCTCAAGTGAGTCTAT
>JABURQ010000208.1 GCA_014762625.1 Planctomycetaceae bacterium
GTGGTCTCACAATTGACTGTAAACGCAGCACATCGGGCCATTCCCAGACAGACGCGATTTCAGATTTCGCGGCGGACGGTCCAAAAAGTGGCCAAAACCATCGGGTTTCGTTCGAAGATGAGAACTTGAGAAGTTGAGGTCTTGCAAAAAGCTCATCTTCGAAAACCCTCGGGGTTCAGCCATTAAACAATCAAATTTCTTTCAAACGTAGAAAGGAGGTGACATCACAAATATCTGTTTCCTGAATCCCGTTTCCCGAATCCTCACGTCGCCAACAGTACACAAAAACAAATTCCGCAGGATCGTGTGTGTCCCCGAATCTTCGGATCTGGAAATCTTGGATTGGCGGTTGGAGTGTCCGGTTTTCCGATTCGAGAAGGTCGGTCAACTTCTCCCATCATGCGAAATTGTTTAATCTGTCAGAAGAGGCAGTCGATTGGCTGCCGATGTTGCCCTACGACTCTCACACCTACAGGATTGAGTGATGACCCAACGGATTTACAACTTTTCTGCCGGCCCCGCCGTCCTTCCTGAAGCTGTCATTCAGGAAGCGAAGGACAATATGCTCTCCCTCGGTGACACCGGAGTCGGCGTCATGGAACACTCGCACCGTGGCCCCGCATTGACGGCGGTGTTTGAAGAAGCGGAAGCCCTCTGCCGGCAGATTGCCAACATCCCCGACAATTACCACGTGCTATTCCTGCAAGGGGGAGCGTCGTCTCAGTTCGCGATGATTCCGCAAAACTTCCTCGCCGACGATCAGACCGCCGACTATCTGGTTACGGGTTCCTGGTCGAAGAAGGCGGTCAAGGAAGCCAAGCTGTTCGGGAACGTGCATACTGTCTGCAGCAGCGAGGACACGACCTTCAATTACATTCCCAAGGATCGAAATTACAGCGACAACCCGCGGTACGTACACTTTACGTCGAACAATACGATCTACGGCACACAGTTCGCCACCGAACCGGAAAGTCCGAACGGCGCTCCACTGATCTGCGACGCGTCGAGTGATATTTTCTCGCGACCGATCGACGTCACGAAGTACGGCCTGATTTACGCCGGAGCGCAGAAGAATCTCGGTCCGAGCGGTGTGACGCTGGTCATCATTCGGGACGACCTCGTCCAGCAGGGGAAGGAGGGACTTCCCTCCATGCACATGTACCGCACCCACGCGGATGCGAAGTCGTGCTTCAACACGCCGCCTGCTTTCGGCATCTACATGATGAAACTGGTCTTTCAGTGGATTCTCGATCGGGGCGGGCTCGAAGGAGTCGCCGAAACGAACGCTCGTAAAGCGGGGAAACTGTACGACTATCTCGACGGCAGCCATCTGTTCAAACCGACCGCCGAGAAAGAAAGTCGTTCGCAGATGAACGTGACGTTCGTGACGGGAGACGCCGACCTCGACAAGGAATTCATTGCCTTCGCCCAAAAACGGGACCTGGACGCGTTGAAAGGTCACCGCAGCATTGGGGGGATGCGTGCGAGTATTTACAACGCGTTCCCGGAAGCGGGAGTCGATCATCTGATCGACGTGATGAAAGAATTCGAAGCCACACACGCCTCCGCGATCGCCAGTGACAGTTCGGAACAGGCATAACATGAGCGATGAGGAACAATCTTCCCCGGAAGAAACTCGCGACCTGGCCCACGCCGATGTCGGGATCGTGACGGCGATCCCCATGGAGTTGAACCCTTTTATCGGGCAGTTGGAAAAACGCCGATCGTACACGGGGGGGAAATTCAAATTTATCGGCGGCACTTTCGAAGACAAGGTAAAAGTCGTCGTCGTTCAGCAAGCGGTCGGTTTCGCCAAAGCGCGAACCGCCACCCAGGCTTTGATCGACGCTCATACGCCGGACTGGGTTCTTTCCGCCGGTTACAGCGGCGCCCTGCAACCGGAGATGGGAGTCGGCGATATCGTTGTCGGCAATTCGATCTGCGATCAGCACGGCCACACGATCAAAATCGACATGAACATGGAACCGAATCCGAAGACGGGACTCAGAGTCGGACGACTGCTTACCGCCGACGAACTGGTCCTCAAAGTGGATGACAAGAGGAAGCTGGGGGAAGAGCATCAAGCCATCGCCGTCGATCTAGAGTCGCTGGCGGTCGCTCAGGTCTGCAAAGAGTCGCAAACGCGATTCATGGCGATTCGATCGCTCAGTGATGATATGAGCGAAGACCTGCCGAAAGAGATTCTGAGCTTGATGGGCGAAACGGGGACGATGCGTCTCGGGGCCGCCGTCGGGGCGATCTGGAATCGGGCGTCCAGTATGAAGGATATGTGGCATCTGAGGGAAAAGGGGATGCATGCTTCGCGGCGTCTGGCGGCGTTCCTGAATATGTTGCTGCCGAAACTGGTCGAATAAGGAAATGGCATAACGAAATCAGCAGGATGATGAGTTATGATCGTGATTCAGCCCATCTCAAAACCCAAGGGAGATTTTTGATGAAATTCCTCTATTGCCTCGCCGTTACTTGCTCCGTGTTTGTCTTCTGCTCCTGTGAAGAGATCGATCCTCCGGAAAATACGACGGTCCAACAGCAACAGCCGACACCGGTCAACGCTCCCCCCGGCAATGCGGCTCCCGAGGAAGATAAATCGGGAATCCTCGGGAAAACGACGGCGGAGATTGTCGATGCGAAAAAGGCAATGTCCGAGAACCCCAATTTGAAGGTCATGGAAACCACAAGCCTGGGAGGTGACCCGCTCACTCAGGGCGCCAATGCCGCGATTTACATTCCGTCACGCATTTTGATGCTGAATATGCAGAACACGCTGAAGCAGTTCCGGGCTCTCAACGACCGTTGGCCGAACTACGCCGAATTCATGGATATCGTCAAGCAGAACAACATCCAGTTCAACATGCTGAAACGCTGGCAGATGTACGGATACGACTCCGAGAAAGGAGAAATGCTGATTCTTCAGGATGAAGCCAAAAAGAAAGCCGCCTACGAGAAAGCGGGCATCGATTACGAGCCCGGCAAGCTGTAGAGAGTGTGTGAGTGTCGAATGCAGTCAGAACGGGAGTCAGCACTCCGTGACGTTCACGGCTAGGCCTCCACGTGACGTCTCTTTGTAGCGGGATGACATATCGGCTCCGGTCTGTTTCATCACTCGGATAACGCGATCGAGCGAGACGAAGTGTTTGCCGTTGCCGCGGAGAGCGAGTCGGCAGGCGTTGATCGCTTTGACGGCTCCCATTGCATTCCGTTCGATGCAAGGAACCTGGACTAAACCTTTAATCGGATCGCACGTGAGCCCCAGATTATGTTCCATACCGATTTCCGCCGCTTCCTCGACCTGTGAGGGAGTACCTCCCAACACTTCAGCCAGCGCTCCCGCCGCCATCGAGCAGGCGACTCCCACCTCTCCCTGGCAACCGACTTCGGCACCGGAGATCGAGGCGTTAATTTTATACAGAGCTCCAATGGCTCCCGCCGTCAGCAGGAACTGCTCGATTTTGTGAGGCGTGCAATCACAGAAACGATCGAGGTAATGAAGGACCGCAGGAATGATCCCCGCCGCTCCATTTGTCGGAGCGGTGACGACACGACCGCCGGCGGCATTTTCTTCATTCACCGCCAGAGCATACAGATCGACCCAGTCAAGGATATTGAGCGGGTCGTTCTGCCAGGAACCGTCCCGGTCATTGAGTTTCTGATAGAGACGCGGAGCCCGACGTTCGAGGTTAAGACCGCCCGGCAGGATACCTTCTCTGCGGCAGCCGCGCGTCACGCACTGCTGCATCGTGTGCCAGATGTGTTGTAATTTCTCGCGAACTTCCTGTTGGGGACGCAGGGTGGATTCATTTTCCAACGCAATATCACTGATGGAGCAATTTTGTTGGTTCGTAAAATCCAGGAGTTCTTTAGCCGATGTGAAGGGGTAGGGGACGAGAGTGGAGTGCTCCGTCGATCCAATGGGTTCGTCCTCGGTGACAACAAAACCGCCGCCAATCGAAAAGTAAGTGGCGGTGTGGAGAGGAGTCTTAGCGGTACGATCGGCGAAGGCTGTGAACCGGAGCCCGTTGGGGTGAGTCTTCAGGAATGTCGTTCGATGGAACAGCAGGTCTTCGGATTCCTCGAATACAATTTCCCGCTCAGATCGGAGTCGCAATGTTTTTTGTGAACGAATTGCGGACACCTTTTCGTGGATGGTTTCCGGATCGACCCGATCGGGTGTTTCGCCCATGAGTCCCAGCAGAATTGCCGTATCGGTGCCGTGACCGATTCCGGTGAGGGCGAGTGAGCCGTACAGGTCAACGATGATGCGTCCCGTTTGTTCGAAATATCCGGCTGTGGTTAACTCCTCGAGAAAACGTGCCGCGGCATACATCGGTCCCACGGAATGCGAACTCGACGGTCCGATCCCGATCTTAAACAGATCGAAAACGCTGACATATGGCTGGGAGACATTGGAATTCATCACGCCTGTTTCGTCGCGAATAAGAGTGAGTCATGCATGCAGGGAGTTTGTTCCTTCAGATTACCCAATCGTTGCGGCAAGTCTAACCTCTCGATCAGAAAATCCGCTAGTCTCAATTGGTTGCGATGACGTCATACATAGCGCCGGATTCGGAGAGACGACTTTGAAAAAGGGAGATCTGGTGGACTTCAAAGCTCGGAAGAGAAAATTTCTGATGTGCTTGAATGTGGGCTTCAATAAAATCCAGGTTAGCAGATGCTTTAATTCGAGCCAGGGTGATGTGAGGATGGAAACGACGTGATTCCGGCTTAAAACCGATGGCTTCAGTGAGTCGATGACCGAGGTTGCTGTGAAGGTCTGAAAGTTGCCGGCTCTCATCGATTCCCGTCCAGAGGACACGCGGCGGTTTTCCATGGGGAAAGGTGCCGAGACCTCGGAGAGAGAGCGGGAAGGATTGAAATTGGGTCGATTTAACCACCGAGATGACGGAATCGAATTGTTCGTCCGAGAGTTCGCCCAGATAGTGGAGCGTGAGATGAATGTGCTCGGGGCTGACGCGTTTGATTCCCTTTCCACCGGGAGGGCGGAGTTCCGCTAGTGAGGTTCGAGTTGATTCGGGAGGGACAATGGCCAGGAAATAACGGGACATGACGTTTGGTGATGAGCGAGTAAAGGACCGGGCCGACATTGTGCGAGTGGGGTCCTGTGCAGGTAGAGGGTGTAGGATCTCTTCAAGAATTGGCAAAGAGCAGTTTGAATCAGTAATTGATGTAAAAAACGACCTTCCCCGAAATCGAGGAAGGTCGCCTGGAGGTATGAGACCTGCTTCCCTGCAAGTCGCCATGCTAGTACTTTCATTGTGTCGCTGAGGCTCAGACAGTCACACCTTTGACGGTGTTGACGACGCGTGCGGCGACGCGGTAAGGATCGGCGTTCGAAGCCGGACGACGGTCTTCGAGGTAGCCTTTCCAGCCGTCCTGAGCGGTGGCGATCGGAATGCGGATGGAAGCGCCGCGGTCCGAAACACCGTAGCTGAATTTTTCAATCGACTGCGTTTCGTGCAAGCCGGTCAGACGTTGTTCGTTGTCCGAACCGTACTCACCAATGTGAGCATCGTGGACCGCACCGAATGCTTCACAGATCGCTTTGATCATGTCTTCGCCACCTTTATCGCGAATATCGGTATTCGAGAAGTTGGTGTGCATACCGCTTCCGTTCCAGTCGCCTTTGATTGGTTTCGGATGCAATTCGATGTGCAAGCCGTAGTTTTCAGCAACTCGTGCAAGCAGGTAACGAGCAATCCAGAGGTGGTCGGCGGCTTCTTTGCCTTTGCCAAACAATTGGAATTCCCACTGACCCTTCATCACTTCGGCGTTGATACCGGTGACTTTGAGTCCGGCAGCGAGGCACTGATCGAGGTGTTCTTCGACCAGCTCGCGACCGACACAGTTTTCAATTCCGACCGAACAGTAGTAAGGACCTTGCGGACCGGGATAGCCATCTTTGGGGAAGCCCAGAGGAGCGTTTCCGTCCATGATGGTGTATTCCTGCTCGAAACCGAACCAGAAATCATCATCATCTTCAAATTTCGCCCGAGTGTTCGAGACATGCGGATTGCCTTCGGCATCCAGAACTTCGCACATCACGAGGAACCCATTGTTACGTGCCGTATCCGGAACGATACAAACGGGCTTCAAGAGACAATCCGAAGAACCCCCTTCGGCCTGCTCGGTGGAACTTCCATCGAATGACCACATGGGGCAATCATCGGCAGAAGCAGGGGCACTGCTGACAATCTTGGTCTTGCTTCGCAAATGCGGTTCAGGCTTGTAGCCGTCGAGCCAAATATACTCGAGCTTGTAACTTTCACTCATCGTCTAGGGTCTCCTGGTGTTAACTCTCAACCTGGCACGTCTTGATACGGTCTCACGCTGATCGCATCAATGAATCAATGTTTCGCGACGTGTGTTTATGAAATTTGACGACCGAATCGCGAGGTATCATCGATTGAATGGTCGTATGGGGTTGTACTTATAAATACAGCAAGCACTGAGCCAGAATCTCGAACTCTGAAAGAGAATCGCCATAAGTTCCGATTTCATAGTAGAATATCGCAATGAAAAATTTTCAAGTCCTGATTCTGAGAAGCAGGTGTGCTTGAGAAGCAGGCAGTCTGCTTAATCAGTGATCAGCTTCTTCATTTCACGGACGGCATTCTCCATTCCCACCATCACTGCTCGGGCCACAATGCTGTGTCCTATGTTGAGCTCTTCGACCGAGGGAATCGCAGCGATCGGTGTGACGTTACGGTACGTTAGCCCATGTCCCATGTGCAATTGTAATCCCAAACTGGTCGTAACCTCTCCAGCTTGCCGTAAAATATGTAGCTCGTTGGCTTGATCATTTGGAGTTTCTGCGTCGGCATAACGCCCCGTGTGGAGTTCGATAGCGTGAACGCCGAGCTGTTTTGAAGCCTCGATTTGCGCTTCGTCGGGATCGATGAAGAGAGAGACCTCAATACCGACAGCCATGAGTTGATCCACGCATGTTTTGACGCGGTCGCGATTGGCAATGACGTCTAGCCCGCCTTCCGTGGTAACCTCTTCTCGTTTCTCGGGTACCAGGGTCACTTTCGCCGGTTTCACGTCCAGCGCGATGTCGGTGATTTCCTGCTCCGCGGCCATTTCGAGATTCATGCGAACCTGCACCGTCTCTTTCATGACTCGGAGATCGCGGTCCTGTATGTGACGTCGATCCTCGCGCAGGTGAAGTGTGATGCCGTCAGCACCGCCGATCTCTGCAAGAACCGCTGCCCAGACTGGATCAGGTTCTATGGTTCGGCGCGCCTGTCGGACGGTCGCGACGTGATCGATATTGACGCCCAGAAGAGCCATATGATGAGTACGCCTTGTGATGCAGGGAATGATTCTGACAACATACTACGAGAGTGACAAAACGGTTACAATTGCGGTTCACATTCGTCACAGAGATAGGGAAATACCACGATGCAGGTGGATCGAAATCAAATTCTGATGGGCTACGCGATTGCTCTGGTTTGTTTGGTCGGTCTGATCTACTCCCGTTGGTTTCTCAACAGCACCCGGAAGGGACGTTGGCTGATGATCAAATTTGGCCCTGTTTATGGAATGTGGGTTTTGCGGGGCCTGTTTGCGGCAGGTATCGCGTTAGGGATCGCTCTGGCTCAGGACTGGATCCGTTCCCTGGAATTGCTGGGGCTATGACTTCAACAGTGATTCCCCAATGCCGTATATTTCTTCGGTGCTGAAAACCTGATCGTTGGCCAAAAACAATTGCTCGACGGCGGCTTTGTGAATCTTCATTTTGAGACCGCCGACTCCGATCGCTCCATAACAGAGGCAATCAAGTTTTTCGAAGGCTTTGTCCATCACTTCGATTCCTCCGAGACCTGTCGGGGGGACAGCATTCAGGTCCACAGCCACTTTCAAAGACATGATCTGCTGCAGGTGATCTGCTTCGATGAATTGAACCCCCGCAGCCCCTGCCGCAATCAGCAGAGAACTTCCTTCCAATTCGGAGGCCAACTCAGCGCTCGGCTTCAATTCGCACGGCTCCAGCGTTGCTCCGGGAGACTTCTCCTGAATCAGGCGACAGGTCGATTCCGCTCGACTCAAAGAGCGCGAATAAAGTTTTACGGTGGCTCCGCGAGCTGCCAGTAATTCCGCGGCCCGTTGTCCGACTGGTCCGGTTCCTCCCAAAATAGCCGCAGTCGTATTGTCGAAATCGAGATGTTGGCCGGCGGATAGGACCGCAGCCGCGGCAGTGGTGTTGGACCCATTGGAATCCATCATGACGGAGACACTGACGGGGCCGAAGAAGGTGTCAGTGACTGTTTCCAGCAATTCCTCTCCCTCATGCACGTTGCTACCGCCGATGAAGATGGCGGTGTTTTGCAGCTGCTTTGGTCCGCGTGTGAACATCGCCCCATGAACCAATCCGGTGACGTTTTCGGGAGTGATGCCGCTGTACGAGAACAGTTCATCCACCCCCGCATCGACGGCGACCACGCGATCGAACGTGCTGGGATGTGTATCGGTATCGAGTTGGATCAGAATCTTTTTCATGATGGTCTCTCGGTGATCAACAAAAACACCCCCGCCCATTGTGGACGGAGGTGTTGAACATTCTCAAACGGTTGGCCAGCCGATTATGCGTTGTAGAACGGATGGCTTGAGCCGGCCTGACCTTCGAGCATCGCATCGGCGGAAGGTTCGCCCTTCATGGCTCGTTCGATCGATTCTTTGGTTGCGGCGTAGTTGTAGTCGTAAATTTTCTTGTCGTCAGCCGCTTCCCAGTGAATGAACACGCCGCAAACGATGCAGAGGTTTTCGCATTGATCCTTGGGAATGGTGCCTTCTTTGACGGCGTCGGCAACAGCGTGAGCCACAGCGGCTTGAGCCGGACCGAACATCTGAACGGCTTGACGGGCTCCCTTGATGGTCACCTTGGTGATCATGACGGTGGAAGGTTTGACGGCCAGGTTCGGTTCCAGAACGGCGAGCAGGTTGCTGTGACCCGATTTTTGATCGGCCAGGGCATTGGCAAAGGCAGCACCGACGGGACCGCTTTTGTCTCCAATGAGCAGGTCGATATGAGCGACTTCATTTCCCTCTCCAACCAGTGATTCTCCGACATAAAACGACATGGATGATTCTCCTCGAATTGTGTTGCGACAAAAGGGTGTGTAGACAACTTTGTGGTCTGTAACGTGACGGTGTATCCAGGAGCCAATCCGCACGTCTGTATTCGTAAGTGCCTGTGATACCAGTTCAAACGGTCGATTTCCAGTCTCTCTCTGGAAAATGGTGGGAGTCTGGAGAATTCGAGAGATCACTCCCAGCGAGCCGATAATCTGCGCAAGTCGGAGAGCGTGATACCGGCGATGAGAAACTTCTTGAGAGGAGTTGTCTGGCCGGAAATGATTGAAATCTGTGATTTTGGCAAGTTGAGTTCCTGCGCCATCAACTTGACGATTGCCTGATTCGCTTTCCCCTTTTCGGGAGCTTGCGTGACGGCGACTTCAGCATGCCGTCATGAGTGCCCGTGATGGCGTTGCGGGCGGCTCCGGCCCGAGCCTTGACAGTAACGAGGATTCCATCGGGAGTATCTTCGAGATCAATCACGCCAAACCTTCAAATAATGCGCTTCCGACTCGAATATGAGTCGCTCCTTCTTCAATACCCACTTCGAAGTCGCCGCTCATCCCGATCGAGAGAGATGTGAACGGTTTCTGGTCGGCGTGGCTCGAATTGAGTCGCTGTTGAATCTCTCGGAGTTCACGAAAATACGGACGGGCCATTTCCGGGTCTTCCGCATAGGGAGCCATTCCCATCAATCCGAGCACTTTTACGTGAGGAGATGTTTCAAGCGTTGGTAAAAGTTTTGAGAGATTTTCCGGCGTAAAGCCATGTTTGGCTTCTTCACGGGAAATATTGACTTCGATGAATACACGCGCGAGGATATCCAATTCACCCGCCAAGCGGTCAATACGTTTCATCAGTTTGAGCGAATCGACGCTATGAATGATGGCCTCCGTCTCCAGAACCGGGCGAACTTTGTTCCGTTGCAGGTGGCCGATCATATGCCAGATGACAGACTTCGGCAGTTGTTCGCAACGTTCCGCGAGTTGTTGCGGGCGACTTTCACCCAGATGAAGTTGGCCGAGATCGATGAGAGCCTTGACCCAGTCCAGATCTGCGTATTTCGTGACCGCCACCAATTGAATCTCAGCGGGATCCCGGTCGCACCGTTCGCACGCCGACGAGATCCTCTGTTTCACACGTGCCAGGTTTTCAGAAATCGTATGGGAAATCGGCATGTCGGAAGAAATCGTTCAGAGGTACAGAAATTGAACATTCATTATAGGAGCTATGAGAGGAAAGCCTACTCATCAAATAACCTCTGAAGAAATTAGGGAACAGCTATGAGAGTCAGGTTAGCGGAGTTGATCTTCATTCTCACTCAGGAAAGGCTGAATGAACGGCTTGGGAAGTTGTTTCCGGGTGGCGACTAGAATCTCCCGAATCGCTCGACAATCATCGGTGCTGAGGTGATCCCACTTTTCATCGGTCTCCTTCTCGGAAAGAACCGCGTTCATGCGTTGCCCGAGACGGGTCAGGACTGGAGTCGGAAGCTTTACGAAGGAATCGGTGTAGATGAGATAGCTGCACGGATACTTGAGGAGTCGTGTTTGGAGATCAAGTTGATACAGCGATCGGCCCTGCCTGTCCGTGGGGCCGCGCGTTGAAAATTCTTCGGCAAAACCACTCGTTCCCGAGATGGGGCTGAGCTGCGGTGCCTCCTCCGAACAGAGCAGATATTCGAGAAGATCCTCGGTCGCGGACCGAATTCGACGCGTTGTACTCTCCCATTGATGATCGGGATCTTCGCCGAGCTCTTCATTCAATGTCTCTTGATAGTGGAGGGCTTGTCGGGTGGTGAAATTGGCGCGTGTGATCAGGTTATGGCCTTTGACCTGATGAGCTAAAACCGTGAGAGCAACCAGGTCGCTATGTGGAGTCGGATAATGTTCCGTGCGAAAAAAGTCATCGAGAGTAGTGACGTTTTGACCTTTCGAGTTATCGACGGGACGTGGAACGCTTCGGTCGCGGATGATCAGGTTCCCGAGATGTTTCGTTTTCCCGTGAGTACCGGTCACATACCAGCCTCCCCAGCGTTTCTCCCAGGCGGTCGTTTGATCGACAACATAGCTACCGGCGGAGAACATCGGTTGTCCGCCCGCGTTTACAAACAGCGAACGAATCAGGTGTCCGGGGACATTGTCGGTGCGGGAAGAAGAGTGACAGATGAGACAGTTATCGGTCTGACGAACAAATTGGGGATGATCGGTTTCGGATTGTTCCAGCGTGTAGAAGACTGTCCCCAATTCCGGATCAGCGACCGAAATTTCCATCACGTCGCCAAGCTGACAGTAGCCGACGTATAACTCGTCATTGAAGAAGATGGCGCGCGGAGTCCGCGGGCGAATTCGGGCAATTTGAAGGCTTGTTTTCGAATAAACAAGTGATTGAGACTTGGGAGAAATTTCCAGTGTTTTCAGCAGCGAGTCCAAATAGCCTCTTTCCGGATGATAATCAAGTTTGACTTCACCGGCAGTGAGACGATTCTGGAGTTCCGTGACGGCGTTGTTCGGTGTCGCCTTGCTGTAATGAATGGGAGCTCGCTCGAAGTCGTCGGCGTCGAGCGTGGCGAGACTCATCAAAAAAATGATCGGGACGAATAATGTCAGGCAGGTCAGATGCATGGGAGATCCCTTCGGGAAAGAGACCGGGACGATATTTAAAACTATCATATCATTCTCATAAGTGGACATCAAGGTCCAGTATTGAGGTGGAGGCTATTCTGGATGTATTCAAAATACGACATTGGGGGGAATTGGCATCACTGGAGGCAGCTCTATGGTTGTAAAAGAACTCATTGGATAGGGTGTTTCCTGTCGATTCGTCTCGGGGGATTCCTGAATCGCTAGGAATTGTGAAATAAATACTTGCCCAATTTAACAGATGACATAGCTTCTAGCGCGACCCGTCTCCAGGATCTTGCCTACTCCGGCAGAATCGATGTGCGATATCCATCCTTCGACAAATCGATTCGGGAGTTTTCCATGTGCAAGAGAATATCTGCACGAGTTGTGATGACATTAATCATCAGTGGGTTGTTGTTCGTTGCTGAGACATCGCACGCTGCGTCAATCGGCTTGGTCGCCGACAATGCTTATAAAGGCGTCACTGTCTTTGATGCCGACTCGAATGAGATTCTTGGCTCAGTCCCGATTCCGAGGGAGTCACCCTACCCGGGAATCACTGGCGATTGTGTCGTCGCTCCCGATCAGCAATATGGATACGTGAGTGACTTTCAGTTTCGGGTCTGGGTGATCGATCTGCAGGCGAATCCTCCCCAGATGGCCTCGGGAATCAATCCCATTCCGATCGGCAACAATGCCGAAGACTTGGTGATGTCACCCGATGGAAAGTTTCTCATTGCTTGCGACGGCGGGTATGACCAGCCGGTGGTTCTGGTTGATGTCAGTAGTCGCGAACAGATCAGTCAATACGATCTAGGAGGAAGCTGTAACGCCGTCGATATCTGTCCCGATGGTTCGATCCTGGCGGCATCGGCTGAATTGGGCCAAATACATCGTCTCGAAATTGATGAATCGGGATTTGTTCCTACTTTGGTTCACAGCGGTTATATCCTCAATTACGGGGCGAATAACGTCTATTGCTCTCCTGATGGACAATTCGGTGTCGCTGTTCGAGTGAGCGGTGAAGTGATCACATTTTCTACTGCAGACATGCTCCCCATCGACGCGGCCTACGTGGTTGGAGAGGCCGGCATGTCCGGTCAGATCAGTCGGGACGGGACCAAAGTCTTCGTTCGTTCGGTCAATTTAGGGAATCTGACCGGCTATGTGACAGTTTACGACCTCGATCTCACGACAGGATTGTTAAGCAATGAGCCTTCTTTGATCTTTCCCGTTGGTGGAGCTCCTCCTAACGTTTCGTCAGGAAATATCTATGTATATTTCGGCATCGATCAACTCGCATTGAATACCGATGAGTCGTTGGTTTACATTCCCGAGCGGGATCGAATCTCAATTTATGATGCGTCAACCGGAAATTCTGTCGATGAAATCGGGAACGATTATCTTTACATTCACACCGCCACCGGGATCAGCATCCAGGGACAGGCGCCGGCTCAAGTGGATATTATTGACGTTCTGGTTGATGTGAAGCCGGGATCGGACACGAATTCTGTTAACTTACGTGGAAAAGGGCGGCTTTCGCTCTCCATTTTCGGTTCCGAGTTATTCGGGGTCTCGCAGGTAGACTCCACCTCGATTCGTGTCGGTGATCCATTCCTGTCTGCCGGTGTCGGGATCGTCAAAATGTCGTTGGAAGACGTGAATGGTGATGGTATTGAAGATTTGCTGATGATGGTTGATCTTGGAGAAATGGTGGAGAGTCATGCTCTCGATTCAGCGTCAACGATGATTCTCGTAACAGGAATCACAACAGACGATATCCCGATTCTGGGAGGTGACGTCGTGCGTATCGTCGGGAAACCTCCCAAATAGGATTCTCTCAATGCTACAGGTTCTTCGGCTTCGTGCTTACCTGTCCCCCGGTTGTTTGTTCCATCAACTGGGTTTTTTGTGGTACTCAGTTTTGCGACACTGCGGTAGAGCCGATATGGTGAGAGTGGGTCGATGAAACTCACACTTCTCTAAAAAGTCGCTCTCATGAAATATTTGCTCTCGCTCTGGACCTGTCTTGTTCTGACTTCGTTCGTGTCGGCTGCGGAACGTCCCAACATCGTGATTGTCATGGCGGACGATATGGGCTATTCGGACCTTGGTTGCTACGGCAGCGAAATCGAAACGCCGAATCTGGATCGACTGGCGGCGAATGGATTGCGATTCACGCAATTTTATAACACCTCCCGTTGTTGCCCGACGCGCGCGGCTCTATTGACGGGAGTGTATCAGCACCAGGCGGGGATCGGCCACATGACGGGCAATAAAGGTGTGCCCAGTTATCAAGGATATTTGAATGACCGGTGCTTGACGATCGCGGAAGCTTTGAAGCCCGCCGGGTATCGAACATTGACGACGGGGAAATGGCACGTCGGATCGAAACCCGGACATTGGCCCTTGGATCGCGGTTTCGATCGTTATTTCGGAACCCCTTCGGGGGGAGGCGTCTACTTCAAGAAGTCCCTCGAAATTCGGAAGAATGTTTTTTTTACGCTGGGTAATGAAAGGATCGAAACGCCCGAGGATCTCTATGTGACAGAAACGTTCACCGATTATGCGATTCAGTTTGTAGAAGAAGCCGTGAAGGAGGAGCAACCATTCTTTCTGTATCTCGCGCATATTGCGCCTCATTGGCCGTTGCAGGCGCGTCCGGAAGAAATTGCCAAGTACAAAGGGCGTTACGATGTGGGATGGGATGTAATTAGGCAGCAACGCTACGAGAAACAAAAGAAGTTGGGAATCGTTCCCGAGAAATGGAAGCTATCCCCGCGCGATCCCGATGCCGTCGCCTGGAATTCTCTGACTGTTGCAAAGAAACAGGACCTTTCTCATCGAATGAGTGTTTACGCGGCCCAGATAGATACGATCGACAGAAATGTTGGACGACTCGTGGAAGCTTTGCAGAAGAACCACATTTTGGACAATACGTTGTTGATGTTTCTGTCTGATAACGGCTGCTCGGCGGAAGGAGGGCCGGGAGGGTTCAGTCGCGGACGGGAGGGTGAACCAATTGGCTCTCCATTGTCTTATGCGTCGGTTGGTCTGGAATGGGCCAATGTCAACGACACTCCCTATCGGCAATACAAAATGAACACGCATGAAGGAGGAATTGCCTCGCCGCTGATTGTCCATTGGCCAAACGGTCTGGATCGTCAGGGAGAGCTTGAGTGGCAAGTCGGCCATGTGATGGATTTGATGCCGACTTGTCTGGATGTCGCCGGGGCTCAGTACCCCGACACGTATGGAGGAAAAAAGACAATCCCACTCGCGGGTGAGAGCTTGATCCCTGCCATGAGAGGGAAACCAGATAAAGCTCGGACATTGTTCTGGGAGCATGAGGGGAACCGGTCCATTCGGGAAGGAGACTGGAAGCTGGTCTCGAATCGTCGGGGAAACTGGGAACTGTATCACCTGAGAGAAGACCGAACGGAATTAAACGATCTCGCTGTCAAACATCCCTCTCGCGCGGAAGAACTGCAAAAAAATGGAAGAACTGGGCTGACTCTGTGGGGGTGATGTCGTGGCCGATTCAAAAGCTTCGGGCTAAATGAACGACGACATACTGAGACTGTGGAGTTTGATTGGGACCATCACCCACTTCACAATCGTCACAACCCGAATGACTGGCAAGACTGACATAAAAATGGCGACTGAACTTTGATGCCCTTAGCTAGGGCGAACGGCGGCGGATTTCAAGGACGATAAAACGGGTAGGAGGAAATCTCACCTGTTCGGAAGTCTCGAAACTCCGTGAAGAGCGTCCCATGAAAAAACTTTCCCTATCTCTATTGGCCTGTATTTGTTTATCGAGCGTTCTGGTGGGATGCTCGGCCGGATGGTCGTTATCGAATGTTCAAAAACGGTTCAGCGACGGCGGAAAGGCTCGTACTGCAACGGTATCGATTGAAGAGCTTCAAGACAGGGCGATGCAGCTCGAACAGATACAAGAGTACGAAATGGCGGAAGAGTTGTACGCAGAAATTCTGAAGCAGGATCACGACAATCAAATGGCTCAGAAGCGACTGACTGCAGTACAACATCTCAAGCGTGGCATGTCGCCGGAACCGGTCCAGCGACCGATCCGTGAAGTGATGAAACCCGAGCAGAAGCCGTATCAGTCGACGACCATACCTCTCGCAGAGTTGCCCCGTATTATTCCGGAAAAAGAAGAGCAGACGGTTGCAGTGCCTGACTTTCAGGAGCCTGCCGTAGCTGTGATAAACGAGGAAAGTACTATCAGCCAGAGTCCAATCAACGAATCTGACGAACTCCCTGAATGGATTGTGAGACCTGACGCTGAAGTAGAGCTCAAGGACCAACATAAGTTGGTTCAGTCTGATGTTGACTCACCGTCCCCAAACGCCGCCATGATTGAAAAATATCCTAGGAATAATGAGGTGGGAACGGAGTCGCATTTCACTCATGAAGTCGGCACATCTCATATTGCAAATTCTCAATTTCCTGACAACTCTTTAGAAGAAAATGAGGGGGCCGGAGTAATCACTCTCACAAGTGGACATGCTCGTTCTCTCAGTGAATTGCAATCGTTTCTTACTCAGAATCCAGGTGATCAGCGGGCAATTGACGAATTGATCGATTCTGTAGCGAACGCGAATCGCGAAGAATTATGGTTAATTTCCAGCCTGCTGGATGTTCTTATGAGGCAATCGGAATCGCGTGGGCTGATCCTGTCGCGACTCTCGGCTGATCTTAAATCAGATAATCCGCTGGTCCGTGAGAGAGCGATCATTATTGCTGGAGGTTTCGGGAGTCAAGCGAAGGAACTGGAACCGCTTCTGCGTGACAGTCTGGAAGACAAATCCGATCAAGTGAGACAAGCGGCACAATTAGCGATCCGCCAGATGTGGCTTTAAGCTCGTCATCAAAGCCGACGGGAAAGATGATGCTGTGTGCCGTTGAATGTAATGTCTCTAAACGGCCTGAGGAAAGTATCCCCGGCAGGATTCGAACCTGCAGCCTTTGGCTCCGGAAACCAACGCTCTATCCATTGAGCTACGGGGACAGGATGCTTTGTCTGCGTCGACAATCAGGCATCTCGTTGTCTCAGATACAATCTGATGCCCGATAGCATACTGAAATTGATTCGTCAGTTTCAATCAAGATTGGTAGTCGCGGACGAGTCATTTAATTCAATCTTCTTGACATGATCTCACAACCCCGAAAATGTGCTAGACATTGGCTTTGGCGTCAGAGACAGGACGAAAACGATAACCAATGCCTCGTACGGTTTCGATCAGCCCGGAGTCATTCCCCAATTTTTGCCGGAGCGCTCGAATGTGAACGTCTATCGTTCGTTCCAGTGCATTGGCGTCCTCACCTCGGGATGTGTCCATCAGTTCGTGACGAGAGAAAGGTCGCCCCGGTTGTCTCACGAATGTCCAGAGGAGTCGAAACTCGGTGGGGGTTAGCAGAAGTTCTTCATCTCGGCACCGGGCGACATGATTGACACGATCCACTTCAACGCTGTGGGCTGCAATAATTTCATGCTCGGAGTCGGCATCTTTTCCTCTGCGGAGTAAGGCTTTGATGCGATGCACGAGAGGTTTGACCTTGAAAGGTTTGGTGACGTAATCATCCGCTCCCATGTTAAAACCGACAATTTCGTCAACATCTTCGCTGCGGGCTGTCAGCATCAGAACACGAATATTCTGTGTTCGAGAATCGCTCCTGATCTGCCGACAGACCTCCAGTCCATCCATAATGGGGAGCATCAGATCAAGCACGATCAAGTCCGGTTGGTTTAATTGGGCTCTCTGCAGACCTTCTTTGCCGTCACTAGCCGAGATGACTTCGTAGCCCTCTTTGGATAAGTTGTAGGTGAGGACTTCGATGAGATCCCGTTCGTCTTCTACAATCAGAATTTTTTGTTTGGCCATGAGTAATAAGTCCTGTGACAAAATCTGAGAGTGCGTCAGACAAAGTTAAGTGGTGGATTTGAGATTCATACGGTGGCGGATGATCTCACCCTCAACGAGGTACACGACATCCTCCGCGATATTCGTGGCGTGATCGGCGATCCGTTCGATATGCCGAGATGACGAAAAGAGATGGAGACCCGCTTCGACCTGGCTAGAGGTTTGTTTCATCAAGTTCGTCAAATCGTCGATAATTCCGCGATTCATCTCGTCGATGGAGGTGTCTTCCTCGATGACACGTTGGGCGAGTTGGCTATCCAGTTCGACGTACGAATCAATGCTTTGATGTAGCATTTCCAGAGATCGCTTTGCCATTTCCTGAAGTCGAGGGGGGACCGCCATGCTCTCGATATTCATCAAACTGCAAGCACGCTCGGAGATGTTCACTGCCAGGTCGGCGACTCGCTCCAATTCCCCGGCGATTTTCATCACGGTCGTAATACGACGAAGGTCGATGGCGACAGGTTGGTGCAACGCGAGAATCTTCAGGCAGTCTTCCTCGATTTTGACGTCCATACTGTCAATTTCTTTATCACGCTCGATGAGTTCATTGTTAAGCTCGGATCGTGGTTGAGAGAGTCCCTGGACTGCAATATGTATCATTTCCTCAACATTCGCGCACATTGATAAAATGTCGCGATGGAGATTTTCAAGATCTCGAATCAAATGAATGGACATAGGAAAGTCTCCGGTTAAGCAGCCTCAGAAAAACAGCGATTATCCGAATCGACCGGTAATGTAGTCCTCTGTTTGCTTCTCGCTTGGGTTGGTAAATAGTTCTTGCGTCTGGCCGACTTCGATGAGACGTCCTTGATAGAAGAACGCCGTATACTGGCTGACCCTCGCGGCTTGTTGCATGTTGTGCGTGACAATGACGATCGTATACTGCTTACGGAGTTCGAAGATTAGATCCTCGATCCGGGCCGTGGAGGCGGGGTCGAGGGCAGAAGCCGGTTCATCCATCAGAATGACTTCCGGATTGGTTGCCAGCGTACGAGCGATACACAAACGCTGCTGTTGTCCTCCGGAAAGAGCCATGGCAGAGTCGTTCAGTCGATCTTTGACTTCATCCCACAAGGCGGCTTGTTTGAGGGAGACTTCGACAATATCTTTCAATTTCTTTCGGCTGGTCGTACCCGCAATTCGAGGGCCGAAGGCAATATTGTCAAAAATTGATTTCGGAAATGGGGTCGATTTTTGAAAGACCATGCCCACTCTGCTACGTAATGCAACGACATCGATTGCCGGGGCGTAGATGTCTTGATCTTCGAGGCGGATCGATCCCTCTAGACGAGTCCCTTCGATGATATCGTTCATCCGGTTCAAGGTGCGGAGAAAGGTTGATTTTCCGCACCCTGAGGGTCCGATCAAAGCCATGACCGATTTTTCAGGGACCGACAAACTCACATCGAACAGGGCCTGTACGTCTCCGTAATAAAAGTTGACATGATTGACATCAATCATGGTCCGTGCGTTTTCATCGGTTGGTTGCGCTCTATTGAGATTGCTACCGCTGACTAATGACTGTCTTTTTTCAGAAGAGGCGCTGGAAGTTGTCGAGGTGATTTCACCGGTATCAGGCTGTTCCACTGGAGTTCCTGCCGAATCGGGATCAGGTTTCGATGGTTCATTCATGATCTCACCACTGAATCTTGTTCTGGAATCTCATGCGAATGTAAACGGCTGTGGCGTTCATGAGAAGCAACACTCCCAGCAGGATGACAATTCCCGCCGAAGCGACATACTCCTGAAACTCAATTTTTGCGAACTTCACCCAGTTGTAAATCTGCATCGGCATGCATGTGTATTTGCTGAATGGGACTTCAAGGAGACTGGCGGGGTTAGCAATCACATCACCGATCCCCTCGATGCCACCTGGTGTGAAGGTGATGAAAGAGGCGGCTCCAACCATCAGGAGTGGAGCGGTCTCACCAATCGCCCTGGACAATGACAAAATGACTCCGGTTGCGATACCCGGAATGGCGGCGGGAAGAACCTGACTGCGAACCGTTTGCCACTCCGTTGCCCCCAAAGCAAGCGAGGCATGCCGGAGGGAAGGTGGTACCGAGCGGAGAGATTCCTGTGAAGAAATAATGACGACCGGCAATATGAGCAAGCTGAGCGTTAAAGCCCCGGAAATCAAGGTTGTCCCGAAAGGGAGCGGGATTGAGAGTTGGGTGACAAACAGGGAAATGGTGAGCACGGTATCTTCCTCTGCACGAAACATATCAAACATGCGTACAAAGACCGTGAGGCCCAGAATTCCGTAAACGATTGAAGGAACTCCCGCGAGGTTCGCCAAATTGACTTGAATGAACGTCGTGAATTTGTTTTTCCTGGCATACTCTTCGAGATACAAAGCAGCTCCTACGCCAATCGGAATCGAGAACAACGCCGTGAGGATGATCAACCAGAACGATCCCCAAAAAGCCGCGTTAATTCCCGCATCCTCGGGTTTTCGCGAATGATGATTCCGCAGAAAGTCGAGATCGACCCAGCCCCAGGATTTATAAATGACGCTTAACAGTAATACGGCCAGGATGATCAAAGAGGTCAACACGGCCGTCAGGCAGAACAATTCAAACAGTTTGCTGTTTCGATGTCGTGTGGAAAGTCTGCTGTCGAATTCGCTCGGAGTCTGATTCATTGATAGACCTCCCGGAACCGTTTCAAGACCCACTGGGAGAGAATGTTCATCGCAAGGGTGGCAAAAAACAAGGTAATCGCAACGGCGTAAAGGCTTTTATATTCAATGGAGCCGACTGGTGTGTCTCCGGAACTGACATTCACAATGTAAGCGGTCATCGTTTGAGAAGACTCAAACGGATTAAGAGACGTGGTCGTCAACAAACCCGCGGCAATCGTGACGGCCATGGTTTCACCAATCGCTCGCGAGATGGCCAGAAGAAAGGAAGCGATGATCCCGGAAAGGGCTGCCGGGAGGACAATTTTTGTTGAGACGTCGAATCTGGTGCCGCCCAATGCAAATCCGGCTTCGCGCAAACTTCGTGGAACCGATCGCAAAACATCTTCACTCAATGAGGAGACCATAGGGATAATCATAATTCCAACCACGATACCTGCACTGGCGGCGTTGAAAATTTTGACCTCAAATCCGAGCAGGTCCGAAAAAAACGGTTGGAGCAAATAGGGCGTCACAAAGATGAGGGCGAAATATCCGTAAACGACAGTCGGGATCCCCGCCAGGACTTCCAGTGTCGGTTTGATAGCATTTCGCATCCGGGGAGATGCATACTCAGAGAGATAAATCGCTCCAGCAAGACCGATGGGAAGTCCGATTAAGGCGGCGATGCCTGTGATTTTCAACGTACCCAGAGCCAGTGGCAGGATTCCAAAATGACGATCGTTTTTGTACTGCGGGGTCCACTCCGTATCTGTGAGAAAATCACCGATCGAAACTTCTTGGAAGAATGCAGTGGTCTCGCTGTCGAATGAGTAGACCGCATTCGAAAAGAGAACATACAAAATACCGAGAGTTGTCAGGACGGAGAGAAACGCACACGAAAACAACGACAACATAATCAGTTGTTCGCGCGTACGTGCCCACGTCCGCCGAAACTCAAGCGATCGATCCTTCGAAGGTAGAGTGGATTGCTTTGCGGACGACAAGGGATCGCCTTATTCTGAGGAAACAGGAGTGTTCTCTCTGGTGTGTGACCAAAGAGAACACAACCTGATTGATAACATGAAACGCTTGAAAGAGTCTGCCTATTCTTCGGCATGCTCTTCGTCGGTCGACTCCTCGCCACCATTTTTGGCGGCATCAACTCGGGCTTTCATTTCCTCCACCACACTCTCTTTAAGAGAGACGTAGCCCACCTCTTTCACGTACTGCTGTCCGCTTTCGAGGTAAAAGTCCACGAATGCGGCCACTTCGGGGCGTTCCAGAGCTTTGTGGCTGACGTAGATGAAGAGCGGACGCGACAGCGGAGTGTATTCTCCACTTTCGACGGTTTCGTCAGTGGGGACCACTGCATCTTCAAGCTTGTCGGTCGGAGAGACACCAATGGCCTTGAGTTTGTCTTTGTTTTCAATGTAGTAGGCGTAGCCGAAGTATCCTAGGGCGTACTTACTTTCCGCAATTCCGACGACCAGGATGTTGTCGTCTGCTGAGGCGGTGTAATCGCTACGGCTTCCCCCTTCTCCACAGATCTCTTCGACAAAATAATCGTATGTTCCGGAATCGGTATCCGGTCCGTACAGATCGATCTCATGATCGGGCCATTCCGGGTTCAGGTCCTTCCACTTCTTGACTTTGCTTCCCTTCTCCCAGATCGATTTGAGTTGCCCGACTGTGAGAGCGTCACACCAGTCGTTTTCCGGATTGACCATCACGGTGAGGCCGTCGATCGCTACGGACAGTTCCGTGAATTCGATACCCGCTTCCTTGCAAGCTTCGGCTTCCTCAGGTTTAACAGGACGAGATGCGTCGCTGATGGCGGTCTCACCGCGAGCAAATGATTTAAAACCGCCGCCGGTACCGGAGGAATTCACGATCACACTGACTTCGGGGTGGAGTTTCTGGAATTCTTCGGCCACTGCTGAACTGACCGGATAAACTGTGCTGGAGCCATCGATGGCAATTTCGCCGCTGAGTCCATCCCCGTCGGCACCTCCGCCGGCGTTCTCTTTGGAAGTCTCCACGTTACAGCCCATGCAACCCATCATGGTGAGTCCCAGGGTGATACAGAGGATCGTCATTGTTGATGCTACACTTTTCATGGTCGGAAGAGTCCTGTTTTAAAGGCTGGTGTGGAAATGAGAGAGCCGAACCGTGCTCCCTGGTGTTAGACGAATGAAAAGCATAGGGGGGATATGTTAAGATCGGCTGCTTCATAATGTTAAGTAATTATGAAGATCTCAACGCGAAAGACGTTTCCCTAGTACCTATGAAATCAGCAAAGCCAGACCACGTTGACTGTTACGAGATGTTATACTCTGAGAATCGAGGCAATTCGAGTCACACGATTTAGTCACTTCATCACTTTCCGGGAATCATTTGATGACAATTTTCACGAAAATCATTCAGCGAGAAATCCCGGCGGACATCGTCTATGAGGATGATTTGTGCCTGGCTTTTCGCGATATCAACGCCCAGGCGCCCACGCACGTGCTGATTATCCCCAAAGAGCCGATTTCCTCTCTGGATGCTTTGCAATCGGAGCATCAGGAATTGATGGGTCATTTACTGCTGAAGGTCTCCGAGGTTGCTGCTGAACTCGGGTTATCCAATGGCTATCGCATCACCGTGAATTGCGGTGAAGAGGGAGGACAGTCGGTGGATCATTTGCACATTCATCTGATGGGTGGACGAAAATTGAACTGGCCACCTGGATAGTCGTCAACTGGTGCCAGATACTCCTGAACTGTGGAGGGATCGTTTCTTTCGTTGGTTCGCAAGGCGAGACGAAATCGATCATCGGACTGGACTCAAATCCAAAAGAATCACCAGAACAGTGATGTGGCCCGGCAAGTCGCTCGTGTATATTCAAAACAATCCACAGGAAGTGCTCAGCGATTCTATTCAAGACCAGATAGACAATCCTTTGAGGTATTTCAGAACTGCTTTGTCTTTATCTGCTGGGATAGTCTCCTGGATCGAAAAAGTCTGACTGTTGTCAATGAGGTCAAAAAAATGAGTTCCGTTGAGATTTCCAAGATTGAAACGCAGTATGCCGAAAAGTATCCGCTGTCTCAGCAACAGGCGATGGTTGCACGGGATGTGTTCCCGAATGGAGTGACGCACGACTCACGACATCATGAGCCGTTTCCGGTTTGTGTGTCTGAAGTCCACGGATGCACAAAAAACACGCTAGAAGGTCATCAGTTGATCGATTTCTGGATGGGGCATGGAGCGTTATTGCTGGGACACGGACATCCCGATGTGGTCCAGGCAGTCCAACAACAGGTGGAAAGAGGGACGCATTATTCGGCCTCTCACGAACTGGAGGAGCAGTGGGGACGGATGGTCCTGGAAATGATTCCTTCTGCCGAGAAATTGCGTTTTACCAGCAGCGGCACGGAAGCGACCCTGATGGCATTGCGAATTGCACGTATTGCTACAGGGCGGTCGAAAGTGCTGAAACTGGCAGGACACTTTCATGGCTGGCACGACCAGTTAATTCTTGCGGCGGACAGCGTCCCCGCTGATGGTGACTGGCGACAACCGGGAATTACCGCAGGGGTCCATGGAGATTTGGTCGTCGTCCCTCCGAATGAAATTAATGCGGTGGAACAAGCGATTCTTGAGCATCAACCCGCCTGTGTGATTCTAGAGCCCACGGGTGGTCGTTGGGGCGTCGTCCCGATTCGAGACGAGTACCTCAGAGCGCTGCGCGAAGTTACGTCGAAGTCAGAGACTTTGCTAATCTTCGACGAAGTGATCACCGGATTTCGCGTGAGCCCAGGAGGCGCACAACAAGAGTACGGAGTCACCCCCGATCTGACGACTCTGGCGAAGGTACTGGCGGGAGGTTTGCCGGGAGGTTGCCTCACCGGTCGAGCCGATCTCCTGGATTACCTCGAATATGATCATCCCAGTGGACTCAAAATGAAGCATCCCGGTACATTCAACGGAAATCCGCTTTCCGCGTCGGCGGGGATTGCTGCGCTCAAGGCCATCAAAAACGGAGAAGCGTGTCGTCAGGCCAACGAAGCTTCAGCGTATTTCCGCCAGGGATTGAATGAAATGTTCGCTGACAAAAACGTGAACTGGGTGGCGTACGGCGATTTTTCACTGACCAAAATCCTGCCCAATTACGAGGGTGATCCTCCGCGGGACGATCAATTTCTGCCCTATAAGAATGATGAAGACAGGATCAATCGACCCGTCTCGCCTCAACTCACGCGAGCATTTCGATCGGCTTCACTTCTGCATGGAGTTGATTTGATGGGGTGGGGAGCGATCATGTCATGTCAGCACACAGAAGAAATTCTGCAGACTGCCATTCAAGGTCTTGCTGAGGCGATTGACCTGTTAAAAACGGAGAGTTTGGTCCCCTGATCCGATTCCTGCGTATTTTAGGAAAATGCACTTTGATAGCGAAAAGTCGATGACGACGTGAGACAGGTGATTTTCCATGATGCGCTCCTTTGAATGCCCTCGATGTGGGGTAACCATCCAAGACTCGGGACAGTCCTATCCCGAGGCCTGTCCAATCTGCCACGCTCAGCTTGATGTCGCGGAGGCTGTCCACCTGCTCGATTTGGATGCTGAGTATCAGCTCAACGCCCCTCCTCAGGGGATGAAGGCGGAAGTGATCGAGGCGACACAGGACCGATTGATGCTATCGATCCCGGAAGGGGGCAAGAGAGCCAGATCACTGGGCTGTTTTGGCATGCTCTGGTTGCTGATTACCGGAGCGGTGACGTCCGTATTCGCCTTCGCCGGCATGGAAGAGCTCGCCAGGGAAGAGGAGTGGGGGCCTTATTTTGTCTTTGGGATATTGAGTCTGTTTTGGCTGGTCGGTCTGGGCATGTTGTACTTTGCCGTCAAACTGAAATATACACGCGGGTATCTGTTTCTATCTCGAGAACGAGCCGTCCATCAGAGCATCTTTTTCAGTCGCAAAACGAATACGGAAATCATACTGAATGCGAACAGTCACGCTCGGCTGGTCGAGTCCTATCAAGAAAATGAGTCACCCGTTTATCGCATTAAAATAGACACTGACGGCAAGGACATTCATTTTGGCACGGGGCTCCCACACGAATTGAAAGAGTGGTATGTTGAGACCATCAACAGGTTTCTGGCATGGGCCTACGGGGAGGCAGTCGATTCGACGGTTCCCCAGAGAGACGTCTTTGGAAACGTCGACCGCGGGAGCCTATGTCCCATGTGCGGTGCGATGGTGGACGAGCATCAGGGGGAACGGTGTCAATCGTGTGGTGCTCGTTGGGAATGGGGCGGTGACAAGATTGAATCAGCCCGCCTCGCGGACGAAATTTCCCCGGATGCATTGTCGCCCTCCAGTCTTTGTTCAGTCTCGCGAACAAAACAGGGGGCGTGGGAACTCACGTACGCCATTCGACATCTCGCCGACAACAGCAGTGGGATTGGTGCGTTCCTGATTTTCGGTCTCCTGTGGGAAGGATTTATCAGCTTTTTTACAGTGATGATTGTTTCTTCGGGGGATATGTTCGGATTTCTGGCACTCCTGTTCACGATCCCTTTCCATCTGATTGGAATCTTACTGCTAACGGTGTCCGTCTTTGCGATGTTTGGTAAATTCCGGTTGACGTTGACATCCGACCGAAGTTCCGCGAAATGGGGCATTGGTCCACTCGGTTACACGATGCGTTTTGCCACGTCTTCGATTACGGACGTGTACGTTAAGCATGGTGGTGCGTTGTCTTCCTTCAAAAACACGACAAACAATCCCCCGGGTACATCCACATCGGAAGGCGTCTCCTGTATCCTGTTAGCCGCCGGAAAGCGGATCCCGGTGACCAGCGATGCCTCGTATTCGGAATCCCGAGAAATTGCCGGTGTGATACATTACTGTCTCCGTGATCTGGGGCACCGTCTGCAGGATGAGTGAGACAAAGCCGGAGACCAAAGCGGACATCATCAACGGTCCGTTAGCGCGGGTGATCTTCTATCTTGCGCTTCCGATTTTACTGGAAAACTTCCTGGCCTTCCTGGTCGGTTTTTACGATGTCATTCTCGCGGGGCGTATTTCCGAACATGCGACAAAAGCCATCGGGATTACCTCCTACGTTGGCTGGTTGGCATCGATGTTGTTTGGTCTCGTGGGGACGGGAACCACTGCGCTTATCTCCCGGCACTATGGGGAACGACGGTATTCCGATGCCAATATATTTCTCAACCGATCTCTCGCTCTGGCGGGAGTGATCGGTGTGTTAATTGCCGGGACCTTCTACACGGCGGCTCCTATGGTGGCGCACTTGCTGAATATGCAGGGAGAGGCTTACGAGATCGCTGTCCGCTATTTACGCTTCGATTCGTTCGGTCATCTCTTTTCCGGCATGACATTCATCGGTGCGGCGGCTTTGCGCGGTGCGGGAAATATGCGTCTTCCAATGCTGATTCTCGGCTTCATGAATCTGGTCAATATTCTTGTATCCACGGTCTTGGTATTCGGAGTGGGAACCAATGTTGGTTTATCTCATCAATGGTTCTCCGGTTGGGGAGTGGATGGGATTGTCGCCGGTACGGTCTCCGCAAAAATCTGTGGGAGCCTGGTCATGGTGGCTTGCCTCATCCGCGGAAGTGGTTCCCTGAAATGGGACAGCTCCAAGTTTGGTTTGATGGACGATTACGTCCGCCGAATTCTGAGAATCGGCAGTCTGGCGGTCATCGACAATGGAATTGTCTGGATCGGTCAGTTTTTCTTTTTGATGATTATCTCCCAACTCGACGCCGATCCGACGGAATCCTATGTCTTCGCCGCACACGTGATTGGAATTCGAGTGGAAGCGATCTCATTCCTGCCGGCATTCGCCTGGGGATTGGCAGCGTCCACGGCTGTGGGGCAGTCATTAGGAGCGATGAAACCGGAGCGTGCTCGACGCGCGGGCGTGGAAGCACTGCGACAATGTTCCGTGTTCATGGTTATTCTGACGTTAGTATTTTACTTTGGCGCCGAGGAGATTTACCGCTGGATGAGTGATGAGCCGAAGGTCTGGAAAGTTGGCGTTCCTGCGTTTCGATTTCTGGCAATGTTTCAATTGCCGTTGGCTGCAGCGATCATTTTCAGTACGTCTCTCCGCGGAGCCGGTGATACTCGTTCTCCCATGATCATTTCATTCATTGGGGTGACTTGCGTTCGGTTGCCGGTTGCGTATTTATGTGGAGTGACTTTGGGTTGGGGACTGCTTGGGGCATGGGTTGGCATGTTTTCGGACGTCTGTCTGAAAGCAGTTTTGTTCTCCTATCGTTATTTGACCGGTACATGGACCGATCTGAAAATTTAATGTTGCCTGAAGAACGCTCCGTCCGCTTGATTTCGTGCCCCAAACCTTCATAATTGGCTGAGTAGGGATCGAAACGCTACCTCCAATTACGGTGGGGCCTTGTGAACCGGGTCAGGTCGTAACTGAAGCAGCCCTAAGCAATCCGTCTCAGGTGTATGCGGGGGTAGCGTTTCGCTCCCTTTTCTCATGCGCCTCAAGGTTCGCCTAAAATCGAAGAATCAGGGGCGAAATGTCCCCGCTAATGTTTGTATTCGGCTATCATGACAACACAGAAAACTTGTCCTCACTCAAGATACGGTGATTCGCGATGACGGAGACGTCGCACTACACAGTTCTCGCTCGACGCTTTCGACCACAATCTTTTGGAGACGTCGTCGGGCAGCAACATATCGCTCAGGCTCTCAAAAACGCGATTCTGGGAAGTCGAGTGGCCCATGCCTACTTGTTCACCGGCGCTCGGGGTGTTGGTAAAACTTCCACTGCGCGTATACTCGCCAAGGCTTTGAACTGTCCCCACGCGGTGGACGCGGTTCCTTGTAATGAATGTGAAATATGCACCAGCATCTCATCTGGGAATGATGTTGACGTGTTGGAAATCGATGGTGCTTCGAATCGACGGATTGATGACATCCGCGATATTCGAGCGAATGTTAGTGTCAAATCGATGAGATCTAAGTATAAGGTCTACATCATCGATGAGGTCCATATGCTGACGACGGAAGCGTTCAACGCGCTGCTGAAAACGCTCGAAGAACCGCCTCCGAATGTCAAATTCGTCTTCTGTACGACTGAGCCGCAAAAAGTTCCCGATACCATCCTTTCGCGTTGTCAGCGGTTCGATTTTTCATCCATCGAAACAAGTAGCATTACTGAACGCCTGCGACAAATTGCGGAAGCGGAAGGGTATACGGTCGAGGATGAAGCGTTGGATTTGGTCGCCAGACGGGCAGCCGGATCGATGCGAGACAGCCAATCACTCTTTGACCAGCTTCTGGCCTTCGGCGATAGTAATCTCACCGCCGATGACGTTCATCGTTTATTGGGAACGGCGGGAGACGAGCAATTAACAACCGCCTATGACGCAATCGTGTTTCGCGATCCTGCGAAATTGCTGGAATGTCTGGATGACACACTCAATTCCGGCGTGCAGTTAAGCGAGTTTTTCAATCAGATCCTCGGATATACACGAGATTTGATGGTCGTGGCGGCAGGAGCAGGAAAGGTCTCATTGCAATCGGTTTTTAACTCCCAACGACCTGTTTTGCAGGAGCAGGCGGAACGTTGGGGGATGGAGACCATTGTCACCGCGATGCAGATTCTGGCGGAAGCGAAAACGCAGATGGGGCGGTCGATCAATGCTCGTCCAATCGCAGAGTTAGCGTTGATCCGTCTTTGTCATCTTGGAGATTTAAAAACTTTGGCAGTAGCGATGAAAGCTCTCGAGCAGGGTCAGCCTCTGATGGTTAGGGGGGGGCAAACAGGCGCCACTCCGCCATCTCCCGAGAGAACAAACGACACTCAAAAAAAAAGTGAGAATCAACCACAGAATGCCGTAAAAGCAGGACAAACAGGCCGTCAGGAAAGCACGGTGATCGATTTGAATGATCGAAACAGACGGGAATTTCTGTCGCAAGTGATTGCGAAAGTGGAAGATAAGGTTAAGCTGCACCTTTCGTCCAGTTCGGAAAGTGCAATTTCCGGGCCAAACCAACTGGAAATTCTCTTTCCAGTGAAGTATGATTTGTCGAGACGATACTGCGAGAAGCCGGAAAATCTCCGTTTAATCGAGAATACGGCTTCCGACCTCGCTGGACGTCCCATACAAATTCGTATCAAAGTTGATCAACAAGCGGTTAGTGAGGAGAGCTATGAGCCAAATGAGCCGCCTCCTGCCGAACGCCCCAGGCCAGTTCCCGCGGATCTCGATTCTGTATCGGACTCGTTGGTACATCAGGCCGTTGATCTCTTTAAAGCGAATTTAGTCAAGGTTCAGCCGTTAGGTAAACCTTCAACAAATCAGGAAGGATAGATTGTGTTCAAATCGCTTGGAAACATCGCCAATCTCATGAAACAAGCCCAGGAAATGAAATCTCGCATGGGTGAGTTGGAGGGCAAGTTGGCGGAAATTCGCGTCAAAGGAAGTGCCGGTGGTAGCATGGTGGAAGTAGAAGCCAACGGCCAGCAGAAGGTTTTCTCTGTCCGGATTGATGATTCGCTCCTCGATGATCGGGAGATGCTCGAAGATCTCGTGACTGCTGCTACGAACGATGCGTTACAAAAAGCCAAACAGGCGGCCGCCGAGCAAATGAGCGAAATCACCGGCGGGATGGATATGCCGGGGATGGAAGAGATCATGAAAAATTTCAATCCCAATACCTCCGGTGCCTGAGACACGGCATCGTCTTCCACAAATTTTCAAGATGCTTACGAAAGAATCACGGAATGGACCATGAATCAGCGCAAGGATCGCTTTGAAGAATCACACCCGTTCGGCAGCGCGTTCGCGCGTTTGATCGATCGGTTTTCCCGCTTGCCGGGAATTGGGAAAAAATCGGCAGAACGACTCGCCAGTCACATATTGATGTCCCATCAGGATGAAGCGGACGAATTAGTCCAGGCAATCCAGGATGTGAAACGTCTGGTGAAACGCTGTTCGGTTTGTTTCAACCTCAGTGAAGAAGAACAATGCCCGATCTGTCGCGATCCCCGTCGCGATCACTCGCAAATCTGTGTGGTGGAGCAACCGCGGGATGTCACTGCGATGGAAGGTGCGGGGGTGTTTGCAGGCGTGTACCACGTCTTACACGGTCGAATCTCGCCACTTGATGGAGTGGGGCCTGAAAACTTAACACTGGACGCTCTTTTGAAGAGAGTTCGACAAGATGAAGTCGAAGAGGTTGTAATGGCGACCAACCCCAACACAGAAGGAGATGGCACAGCATTATTTATCACCAATCTGTTGCAAAATGAACCTGTGAAAATTACACGCCTCGCCAGAGGAATCGCGACCGGAAGCGTTCTTGAATTTGCCAACCGCGAGATGCTGGCAGATGCCATGCGTGGGCGACAGAATATTTAATTTTCAATTTTAGACTGAAACCACTTTATCCATTGGGCCCCGGTCGGGGATCATCGAAAGAAACGATCATGCATTTGAATCTGTCCTCACAGATGACGATGAAGCAGGAGCACGTAATGTCTCCGAACATGATCAAGTCGATGGAGATCCTGCAACTGAATTCGATGGGACTGCTGGAGAAGGTCGATCAGGAACTCGAAGACAATCCTCTGCTCGAAAACGAGAATTCCGACGACGAGTTTCAAGACGATGAGGCTCTCAACGAGAATCTCGACACAGACGACTCATCGACTGACGAAAAAGAGTTGGTCGTCGAAGATAATGAAAATAACGAGGATGACTTCGAACGCCTTGTGGAGATGGCGTCCGAATGGCCCGATGACAACGTAACGACGGCCGGAGGGACATCCTCAAATGCTATCAGTGATATGCGGGAGCGGCAGGATGACATGATGGCCAATGCGGTTGACCATCCGCAGTCGATCCAGGAATCGCTCGTTGAACAACTCAGTTTTTTCGACCTCTCGGATACAATTCGTCAATTCGCGGAATACATCATCTATAACCTCGATGATGACGGACGCCTGGTGGCGAGTTTGTCGGAAATGACGCAGGTCTTTCCTGTGGAGATCAGTAACGAACAAGCGGAATTAGCACTTAGAACGGTCCAAAAATTAGATCCTCCGGGAATTGCGGCTCGCGATTTGAAAGAATGCTGGCTGTTGCAAGTTCCCCCCGATCATCCGATGCGAGACATCCTGATTACTTTGATCTCTTCCCATCTCGATGATCTGGCTCACCGCAGATTACCGCAAATCCAGCGTAAGACAGGCTATTCGGTTGAAACGATCAAAGCCGCACTCGAAGAAATGAAAACCTTCAATGCGTTTCCGGGACGCTCGCAAGAGGCGGAACCGGTTCAGAAAGTGACCGCCGATATGGTGGTCGAGAAGGATGACGACGGAAAATATGTGGTTCGCCTTCTGGACGAATACGTCCCTTCGTTGCGAATCAGCCCTAAGTATGCAGAGATGCTGAAGAACGGCGTCGATGATGGAACGCGCGAATTTATCAAGAATAAACTTGAATCAGCCAAATGGTTGATTGAAGCAATCGAGCAGCGTTTCAGTACGATGATAAAAGTGGCGCAGACCATCGTTGATTTTCAAACGGATTTCCTTGAGAACGGCCCCGAACACATTGTGCCGCTCAAAATGCAACAGGTGGCCGATGTGGTGGGCGTTCATGTCACCACCGTCTCGCGGGCTGTCAATGACAAGTGGATCCAGACTCCTCGCGGTCTATTCGCACTGAAGCGATTCTTCGGCGGAGGGACTCAAACCGCAGATGGTGAGGAGGTGGCTCTCGACATCGTGAGGCTGAAACTCAAGGAAATTATTGAGAATGAAGACAAGGATTCACCACTTAGCGACGATGCACTCGTGAAAGAGCTCAAGAAGCAGGGTTATCCACTGGCCCGAAGAACCGTGACGAAGTATCGCAAGATGATGAATATTCCGTCATCACGTCACCGCAAATCATTTTGAAATGAGCTTGCTGACGCACCATACCGATACAAGGTCGTGGTCGGGAATTGCTTCCAGAGCTGAAATTGCCCGGGCGAATACATCTCATCCAGGTTGAGCGACGCCAGTGTAGACTCAATGGTTTGGGGTGATGTCTTGGAAAGAATCAGAACGGCTGTCTGGGCATTGAGAGAACCGTGATCTTCGGGACGTTCAAAGTGATACATCCCAAGCTCTGAATGGCGTGCATAATATTTGATCGGAGCGGAACAGGGAGTGACGGCTATCACAGGAGTCTCTTCCGGAAGCTGGTCAGACAGAAAATGAACAATCTCTCTTGCCTCCGGGACCGCACCGGTCTCTTGAGAACTTTCTACGGAATTATTGACGAGCATATGAATCGGGGGCCAAAGACAGATTGCTGATGATGCAATTCCCCAGCCAAAGATTTGGCTATATGGTAAGGGTGATCTCTCCCAGAACTGTTGTAATCCGGCACCGGTAAATATGGCTGCGAGAGGAATCAGAAATAGCCAGATACGTTCCGGGGGAACAACTCGCTGAGCTGTTAACAGCGTGACTGGAATCAGCACACTGGCCATGGCTGTCAGGAGAGAGAAACGAGTACGTCTACGGCACATGACGATACCCGCGAGAGTTGCCAGGAAAGCGATTCCAGCGACCGTCAGACCAATGTCGCGGCTCAGGAATTTGATTGTGAAGAATGCAGATTCGCTCAAGCGTTTCCCAAACTCATGCCATGAGAGCGACCCTACATAGGGATTCGCAATCAGCGCCCGTGGGCCTTCCACCAGTAGGATTGGTAAGTACAGAAGCAGTGTGAAGATGATGATTCCGATTCCACATATGAGGAGCCGTTGAAACCTCTTGACGACTCGAAAAGTCTGATTCGGAGATCTCTGGGGGGCCAAAACTGCCCAGGTGAAAATCATCGACAAGGGATACAGCATCACCGGAATGACCCAGAGTCCGTATGCTCCTGAGAGAATGAGTCCGATGATTGCCGCGCGATTTCCTGTCTCGCGTATTTTGTCAGCACAAAGCCAGGCGAACAACGTAAAGAGACCGACGAGAGTATAGCCGCGCGCATTGGTCGAATATTCGATGAGCGGTGAAGACGTTGCGACAACCGCTGCGGCAAAGACGGCGCCTGCTGATGCAGATGAAAACTGCCGGGCTAGCAGATAAGCGAACGGAATCATCAATACGCCCGCCAGAAAAGCCGGCAGTCGGATGATGGGTTCCGAGTCTCCCATTAATTGCGTCGTGAGATGTACAAACAGGTTATGGCCGACATGGTTGTTAGGCTCCGTGTATTTTGCCACGGTCACAAACCACGGTTGCGAAGAGTATTCCAGAAACGAATGAGCTTCATCGTACCTCATTGGTTGCTGGAGATAGAGGAGTCGCAGTCCGGTTCCTACCAGGATGAGAACCGTCAAAGATAATTTTCTCTCACGAAATTGTATTCCCCATTTTCGAAACAGAATCTTGCTATCTCTGAATGACTGCTCTATGGAAGCAATGAGATTCCGTTCCCATCTGGAGCGAGTGCATTGCAGAACAGCAGTCATTCCAACGAGGCTCATCCCGATCGCTAGAAATGCCCATTGAAGACGTTTGTGAAGAGATTCTGTGTAGGGGGTCGCGGAGCCGTCTCCTGCGAGCGAGTCGAGACTTTGCCTGATTGTGAGGTAAGGGGTCGAACATACTCCAATGCAGATCAATCCGACCAATAGCAGGATCGTAAGTGAGATAGTGATCCTCGGATTCCGGTGATGTCGGATGTAACTCACGCGTTCTTCAACCTCTGAGTAGGCGGTAGGAGATTGGATACCAGTTTAGCACAAATCTCGGGAATCTGAGCCCCTATGATTGCGTGTGTTCTGGTTCTGATATTTGCGTGAAAATAACGACATCATTCATTTCCGACGAGTTCTGTTGATCAGAATGCCCATGATGTGCTATGTATCCCGCTTGGAATTGAATCCGAGCCGGCACTATGACTCAAGAAAACGATTTCTCCTCTTCTCGACGACACTTGATTCTCATCGTTCTGACGGGACTGTTGTTGGGACTTCCCGGCTTGGGCTCTAGTCTGTTGTGGGATCAGGATGAAGGCTTCTATGCCAGTGTCTCTCGAGAAATGCACGAACGGTCCGACTGGATTGTGCCAACGTTTAATCAAGAATTGTTTGCTCATAAGCCTCCCGTCATGTATTGGGGGATGATGTTGGGGATTCGAGCTTTCGGACTTTCCGAATGGTCGGTTCGTATCGTTTCGGTTTTGATGGGAATCGGGACTTCCCTGATTACTTATCTGATCGGGCGAAAGCTATTCCCCGGCCGAGACGGAGCGACAGCCTCTTTTTACGGTGCGCTGGTGTTACTTTCGTCCATCTATTTTTCCGTCGTCTCGCGCTCGGCAACCGCCGACGCCCATTTGACATTCTTCATCGCTGTCAGCATCTGGTGCTGGTTGTCTGCGAGAGGACGGCGGATTGTAAATACTCCGAATAGAAAATCGCCAATCGTTATGTGGATTGGATGTTATTCGGCGATGGGATTGGCTGTGTTGACTAAAGGGCCGATTGGGTTTCTCTTCCCGATGACCATCATCGGCTGGGTGACGTGGCGACAGGTGGCTCAAGATGATGCTGGCTTAAAAGAGGCTGATTCGTGGCGCCGACGCTGGCTTGGCTTTCTGCACCCGCAGTATTTTTTCAGAGCGTTATGGGAGATGAAGGCTGTTCCGGGCCTTGTCCTGATTCTCATCGTCTCCGCTCCCTGGTATTGGGCTGTGGAAGTTCAATCGGGAGGCAAGTTTTTCGCCGAGTTTTTTGGCGTTCATCATTGGCAACGATTCTCTCAATCAATGGATAATCATTCCGGGCCCTGGTTTTATTACATCGCGGCTTGCGTGGTTGGATTTTATCCCTGGAGTACTTTCGCCATTCCTGTGGGAGTACATCTTTTCAAGAGCGGCTCCTACGAAAGCCGCTCGTTCCGATTTCTTTACACCTGGATCGCCGTGTATTTTATCGTGTTTTCCATGGCGAATACCAAATTGCCAAATTATGTGCTACCCGCCTACCCTGCAATAGCCTTGTTGATCGGCTCATTTGTGGCCTCCTGGAGCCGTAAGGAAGTATTCTCCTCACGTTGGATTGCCGTAGGATGGATCGTGTTGTCATTGGTTGGTTTCGTCTTTCTCATACCTCGTTTTCTCCTGGGAGGTCTGGAGCTTCCGGAGAAAATTGCGGTCGAGCAACTACGAGTACTGTTGGATGCGTTGGTATGGTTGGCTGTCCCGCTGATGGTGACAGGATTGTTCGGATGGTTTTGTTACCAGCGAAATTTAATGAAGATGGCTCGTCAGCTTTTCGGGACTGCGGCCGTCATCTGGATTCTGGTTTTCTGGCTGCGAGTTGTTCCGGTTGTGGATCGCTATCAGGGTTCTCAACGACTTGTGAAAGTTGTTCACCAAGTGAGCGACAATGAGAGGCCTCAGGTCGTGAGTTATCGCTGTTTTCGTCCCAGTTTAGTCTATTATCTGGGCGGTCGTGTGGAGTTTGCTGGTGAGTCGCGTCAACTTCGTCGAACATGCCGACAGTCGGATGAAACGTATGTCATCATGACCAAGAATGACTATGAAGACTCCCTGTTTGATGCGAGGTGCGCCGTTGAGACGATCGACTCCCGAGCTCAATTCCCCTGGCAAGCTGATTTGCGGTTGCTGAAAGTAACACGGAAAACGTCTGTCGCAGATCGACTCACGAAGAGCTCTCCTATTGAAACTCGATGACAGAATCTGTTTGACGGGCGATAAGACATCGGCTTCTTTACATGTGTCCCCAACTGTGTGCCAACACACGGCCAGTATGACTGCTCAGCAAATCCGGCATTGATATCTTCCAGCCTTTGGAAGCGAACGATGGCCAGTTCCAGAATTCAACGGCAACATGGCAGAATCCAATGTCAGGCACAGTGACCCACTGATCGCAAGGAATATCCATTGCGCATGAAGGGCAAGTGATATTGTCAAGGCGATCATCGTTGATGAAAGAACTGACACAATCATAGATCGCATCCATGACGACGTGTTGGTCGGAAAATCGTTCGTCGCATTCTGGACATCCTGATTCTTCAAAGACCGGAAACCCGAAAAAGTTCACATAGCGATCGGTGTGCAGCTTCACACCGATCGTACGCAACATATCCCAGTAACGAAGCTCTTGCTCCCCATAGTCGTATAATTCTCGAAGACGTGGACCGGGTGGATAGCCGACACCGGTCAGCACACATTCCGATTGTGCTTCGGGAAGAATGATGCGTTCTGATATGAGCGTGTCGATGATTGATTGCCCAATCGAAGGCGCACCCGCAAGTTCAGCATCATGATCGATCAGTAATTGGTAACTTTCCGACATGGAGAAACCACTACGAAAACCGAATGGTAGACGGTCAGCTGTTAAGTATTTGCATCTCTGGTCAGTTTCCGTTCCGGAAAAGCGATTTCCAAAGCGGCCGATCTTTCTGTCAGCAGAACGGGACCGATATGATACCATGCTGGCTTGTGTACTATGATTTCCCGCAGTTGACCCAGTCTCGACGCTTATGGCGGGCGGATATGAAGAGGCTTTGAAATTACCCCACAAGGATTCGAACCTTGACTGACAGAACCAGAATCTGTAGTGCTACCGTTACACCATGGGGCAATGTACGAAACAGACACGGTCTAAGCCGCATTTGTTCGTTTGCGTCACTATTTTAGAAGAATCCTCGATGGAGGCCAAGTCGTCCGATGAATAATTTCCCACGTTTACTGCATCCTCTCTGCTTGATGGTTTTGTGTTTGTCCACGATTTTCGCGCAAGATGAAGGAACTCGTACTGACTGGCTGCAACAGCAACCAGAACTCCAGAAACAAAGGCGACAACAACTCGAGCAATTGACTCAAATGATCGAGGAGAATCCCGAACGGCTCGATCTTTATTCCAGACGTGGGGACTTGTCGTTCTTTCTAGGCGACTCCGAACAAGCGGTCTCCGATTACGACAAAATGGTTGAATTATCGCCGTCTATTGATGCGAGCCATTGGCGACGGGGGATCGCCCTTTTTTACACCGGCAAGTACAAGGAGGCGGCTGCTCAGTTTGATCGTTATCACTCCTTTGACGACGTGGATCGTGAGAATGGCATCTGGCGTTATTTATCGCATTACAAAGCGTTCGGGAAAGAGAAGGCGCGAGCGGAATTGCTCAAATATGAGAAGGACGATCGCGAGCCCTTTCCCTCGGTCTACAAACTGTTTGCAGGGAAAATCGCTCCCGAGCAGATTCTGAAAGAGATCGAAACGGCAGAGATCAGTGAGCCCCAACGCGAGTCTCGCATATTCTACGCCTCGTTGTACATCGGGATGAACTATGTCGTGGAAGAGAAGCCGGAACTGGCGAAAAAAACGTTGAAGAAGATGCTGGGGAATACCTGGGGGCCGAAAGCAGGTTACGGACCTAATTTTATGTGGGAAGTGGGGCGATTACAGTACGAGTTGCTTCAGTCTCAAACGAGTAAAGACGAATCCGGTATGGGGATAAGTAACTCAAAATCAACCAGCGAGTAGGCGATTCTTCCGTCCTTCTGGAGTAACTCACCATTTTTGCGAGTCCGAACAATATAATGGCGGGGTTTGTTGTCCAGAACATAAAACCCTTTACGTTCGAGGGAATTCTGAACGTCTTCTGTCATCTGAAATAGTTGTTTTTCCGTTAGTTTGCCGGCCAGGAATGCCAATTCAGCGTCGTCCCCTTTTTCCCAACTGAACAGCACGATGTACTGCCGATGAATGTTCAGCTGGAGTCGCTGGTGTTCGGGAAACTGCTTCTGGTCCAATTCCAGTAATCGCGCGTAGTGATTGAATCGAAGCTGAGTGCGTCCCAATTGCCACAGCTTGTGCTCTCGAGGAGGCGAATAAATGGCCAACGGTCGACCGGTCATGATGCGGGGTGTCCCGTTTTCGGAAGGCATCCGAATCTTTTTGATCTGACCGAATTCGTAAAAAGGGCTGTTGAATCGCGAGTTATCGACAAGGTGATGCGGTATATTGCCGGGATAAGTGACGGTGATATGTAACGGTACGTCCTGGGCGAAACGGGAAAATTTGACGACCAGGTCAATTACACGACCGTCATCACCGACCGTCCCAACGCGATAGACGGCTCCCGTACCACGTGTGAGACGTGTTCCGAAATTGACGTATTGTTTGTCGGTGTACCATTTTTCCGGGGCCAAGTGATCCCTCCAGGGCCATCCGTAACGGGTCAACCACATCAGACCGCCGTCCTCGAATTCCTGCTCGATGTAGGGAACATCGTAGACAAGTCGTGAGACTTCGGAGGGGGCGTCATCGAACTGAGAAAAATCGGGCGACATGCGGGGAATCTTTCCGGGACCGCTGAACTCACAGGGTGAGTTAGGTATGATATTTCCATCATACTCCATCCGGCTCCAGGAGGGGACGGAGCAGACTACCCGGAGAACGTTATGGCGGAAAATTCGACACCTCTGGTCGGCGTGATCATGGGGAGCAAATCCGATTGGGAAACCATGCAGGAGGCGGAATCGATTCTCAAGCAATTTGAGGTTCCGCACGAATGTGAAGTTGTGTCAGCTCATCGAACTCCCGACCGGATGTACGAATATGCGAAATCTGCTGCGGACCGAGGAATCGAGGTGATCATCGCCGGGGCAGGAGGTGCCGCCCATCTTCCCGGTATGGTTGCCTCACAAACGGTGTTACCGGTTTTGGGAGTTCCCGTGAAAAGCCGGGCTCTCAACGGACTTGATTCGCTGTTGTCAATCGTCCAGATGCCGGGGGGCGTTCCCGTCGGGACATTGGCCATTGGAGCGTCCGGAGCGAAAAATGCGGCGTTACTGGCGATTCGGATTCTCGCCACCTCACGCCCTCAATTGCGGTCACAACTCGAAGCGTTCCAGAATCAACAAACCCAAAAGGTGATTGCTGAGGGATTGGGATGAGTGATGCGATACTTCCGGGGGCCACGCTCGGGATGTTGGGGTCGGGGCAGTTGGGGCGCATGTTTGCGATTGCCGCACGACGCATGGGCTACCGCATACACGTTCTCTCTCCCGATCAGGACTCTCCGACCGGTCAGGTCGCAGATCGCGAATATGTTGCCGAGTATGAAGATCTCGAAGCTGTCAGGGAGTTCGCCCAAGGTGTCTCCGTTGTCAGTTTTGAGTTCGAGAATGTCCCCGCCAGTACGACGGAAACCGTTGGGGAAATTGTTCCGGTTCGACCAGGTGGTCATGTACTGCACGTGACCCAGAACCGCAATCGTGAAAAAACGACTTTAAGCGAGGCCGGCCTACCGGTTACGCCGTTTGCCCCCGTTCGCTCGGAAGAAGAATTGCGAGTGGCTGTCGAAGCGCTAAAAACTCCCGGTGTTTTAAAGACGGCGGGGGGAGGATACGACGGCAAGGGGCAGCGAATCATACAGGCAGCCTCCGAGGCATTGCCTATGTGGGAGGATCTCGGGCGGCAAGAAGCCACCTATGAGGCGTTCATCGATTTTCAAGGAGAATGTTCATTGGTGGCGGCACGGGGTGTCACTGGCGAATTTGTCGCTTATCCGCTGTTTGAGAATGAACACGCCAATCATATTTTGGATGTGACTCTTTGCCCGGCCCGTGTTCCTCAGCAGGTCCGCGAAGATGCGGAGCAGATTGCCCGTGCCATCTTCGAGATTCTCGATGTGGTCGGGGTGTTGTGTGTTGAGTATTTCTGGACCCAGGATGATCGTTTACTGATCAATGAGCTCGCACCTCGACCACATAACTCAGGACATCTGACTGTTGATGCGCATTTGACCTGTCAATTCGAACAACAGGTGAGGGCCGTCTGCGGACTCCCGCTTGGCTCGGTTCGACAGCATCGCCCTTCGGCGATGGTCAATTTGCTCGGTGATCTGTGGGAAGGGGGAGAGCCGGACTGGAAATCGGTTGCGGCACACAGTACGACTAAGCTTCATTTGTACGGGAAACATGAAGCTCGCATTGGTCGAAAAATGGGACATCTGACTGCTCTGGCGGATGATATTGAATCCGCCCGATCGAATGCTCTTGCGGCACGCGAGACGTTGAAATGATTGAGTCAATTCGTTTGGTGCGAAGCCCAGCGATGAATTGACTCCACAAACTGTTCCCCCCGGTCACGAAAATCGAGAAACCAATCGTAGCTCGCACAGCCGGGGCTCATCAGGACAATGTCACCTGGCGAGGATTGGCTGATTGCCCAATGAAAGGCATCAGCGAATGATTCATGGACCGCACAATTGACGTTGTTGGGGGCTGCGAGTTCGTTCATCTCCTCGCATAGACGCTCTCCCGTTTGTCCCATGAGCGAGATCGCCTTGGTTTTCTCGGACATTTTTTGTGACATCGGCAGTAGGTCGATCTGCTTGTCGTAACCTCCCGCTAATAGCACAATTGGTTCATCAAAAGATTCGATGGCGGCGATTGTGGATTCGGGAGTGGTGGAGATCGAATCGTTGAAAAAACGACGTCCCGCATATTCACCGACGAATTCGAGACGGTGGGGGAGCGGCGTAAAGCTTTTAAGTGATCGATCGAATGAATCCCCCGAGACGCCCGCCTTCAAAGCGGCCGCACAGGCCGCCACAATATTGCGGCGGTTGTGGTCTCCCGGTAAACGGCTGAGGTTGGAAAGCTCCCAACGCAGTTCATTATCTTTGGTTCGGTAGATGAGTTGTTTGCCACAATCAGATTGGAAGAGTCCGCGAGCTCCGGTATCTTTCAAACCAAACCAGACGGGGTCTGAGTGGACGGGCCAGTTTGAGACCTGAGGGTCATCGAGAGGTAGCACGGCATGTCCAGTCGAACATTGCCAACGCAAGACTGTTTGCTTGGCCCGTCGATACTCTTCCAGCGAACCGTGCCAGTCGAGATGATTGGGAGTGAAATTGGTAATGACGGCGATCTTGGGGCTGCAAAACATCTGATCCAACGCCGCCAGTTGAAAGCTGGATAGCTCGAGTACAACCCAGTCATTGGGCGCGATCTCATCCAATGAATTCAGAAGACTTCCGCCGATATTCCCTCCCAGGTGAGATTTCAAACCTGCATTTTTCAGGAGATGATGCGTCAATGCGGCCGTTGTGGATTTGCCGTTACTGCCTGTAATGCCGATAACGTGCGCCGGGTTGAACTGAAGAAACAAACCAATCTCTGAGGAAAGCGGGACACCGGCTTGTTCTGCGAGTTGAAGCCACTCGCTATCTCTCCGGACCGCAGGATTCACAATGAGCAGATCGGTTTCCGTGAAATCGCTTTCATGGTGCCCGCCGAGATGGATCGCCTCAATATCGAGATCGGAGATTAGATCGAGTGAGTCAGCGAGATCGTCAGCGGGTTTGATGTCGGTGACAGTGACGTGAGCTCCCTGTGCAACGAGGAAACGAATCACTCCTGTGCCTCCGCCGAATCGACCGAGACCCATCACTGTGACTCGAATTCCTGAGAGCTGTTGTCGGTTAAACATAGGGAATTGTTCCTGGGTTACTTTATTGATATCAGGAATTCCGTGGGAAGTCCAAGAGCGGAACTTACAGATTGTGAAAGTCGGGGATTGCTTGTCGAGAAATGGCTGCGTAGTCTGTCTAGTCGAGCTCGACAATTGGGTAATATGATATCAATTTTCGTAAGACGGAGATGGAGACTGAGGAATGAATATGCTGCTTGCGGAAGTGGATCCGGGACAATGGATGGGTTTGCATCCAGTCGACTGGGTTGTTCTGGTCGGGTACTTCGTCGTGATTCTAGGAATCGGGTTGTATTCTTACCTCAAAGTATCGGATATGTCCGACTATTTTATGGGAGGGCGGCGTTTCGGCAAAGTATTCATGATGTTCTTCGCGTTTGGAGCGGGAACGAGCAGTGAGCAGGCGGTCAGTGTGGCGGCGGGGTCGTTTCGTTTCGGGCTGGCGGGAATCTGGTATCAGTTTCTGTGGCTGATCGCGACGCCATTCTACTGGATCATCGCACCGGTTTTCCGACGCATGCGAGCCCTGACCACCAGTGACTTTTTCGAGGCCCGATACAATACGTCCACAGCGACGCTCTATTCATTTCTCGGTATCCTCATGGCGATTGTGTTCATTGCCGGCGGTTTGTTTGGGGCAGGAGCAATGATTGAAGGTTTGGCGGGAGGCATCAATCCGGAAACCAACCAGCCATTCTTTCCCGCTGAGTACGCCATTGCCGCGATGACGGTGATGTTCGTTATTTACGGTTTCGCGGGAGGGCTGGGTGCCGCGATTATCACCGACTTTCTGCAAGGTGTCCTCACGATCATTTTTTCATTTCTATTACTGCCGTTTGCATTAGCAGTGGCGGCCAATGTGGCGGGAACGGATGGTGGATTTGAATCTCTGCATCAAGGAGTCCCGAATTTTAGCGGCGAAGAAATGCTGAGTTTGACGATCGATGAAGAGTTCGCGAAAAAAACCGGGAAGGAACCGATTACACCATTCTTTGTCATGATGCTTTCTCTCTCCGGTTTGATCGGGATTGTCGTCCAACCGCACATTATGGGCGTCTGCGGTGCCGGAAAAACCGAGATGGAGGGACGGGTTGGTTTTACGTTTGGAAACTTTATTAAACGCTTTTGCACGATTGCCTGGTCTTTTACGGGGTTGGCGTGCATTGTCATTTACATGACCCCCGAAAACGGGATGATTACGGGGGAAATGCTCGCCGATTTGAATTCCGATCCCGATGCCTATCGAGAATTTGCCGATCAGGTGTTCGGTCGCGCCGCGCATGATATTCTCCCCACGATATCACATGGTCTCGTAGGGCTGCTGATGGCGGCTTTACTGGCAGCGGTGATGAGTACCTGCGACGCGCAAATGGTGGTTGGTTCGGGTTTGTTTACAGAAAATATCTATCGTCGCTTTCTCGTCAAAAACGCCAGTAAGACACATTATCTTTGGGCCGGGCGAATCGCCAGTCTCGGCATTGTTGCACTCGCGCTGGCTATGCTGACCCAGTTCGATAATGTGATTCAGGTATTGACCCGATATATTCAGGCACTCCCTGCGTTTATGGGAGTCTCTTTCTGGTTTGGCCTGATGTGGCGTCGCTATACTCCCGCGGCTGTTTGGACTTCTACATTGGTGACGGCTGGTGTGTGGTATCTGACTCAAACTCATAAACCACTGGAGTGGATGGCGGGAGCAGGAGCTTCCGAGTTGATGCAACAGAATATCGATTATTATCCAGCGATGGTCCGCCATTGGATGTATGCTCTCGCGCCGTCGATAATGAATGTCAAACTGGATGACGCTGGTCAAGTCTTGGCGCTTGATATGAGAGTCCCGTATCAAATGTTGATGTACCTATCGAGTGGGGCGCTCGCAGGAGTGCTCGTGAGTTTTGTTACAAAACCAACCGGGAAGGAGAAACTAGATCATTTCTACACGTTGATTCGAACTCCAGTCACACCGGGAGAAGAGGTCGATGCGCCTTGTACTCTTCCCGCAAATCCAGCCCCTATGGAAACAGGCAAGTTGTTCAATCATCCAGATTGGGAAATTCCCGCACCAAGCAAGGTAGGGATGGTTGGTTTCATCGGTTCGTGGGTGATGGTGGGAGTGGTGATCGGCCTGCTGTACTTCCTGCGTTCGTTGGGAGGGTAACCCGAGACGTTACGCTCGTAGGAGTTCAACTGTAAATATCGTTCCTTCACCTTGTACGCTCTCGACCTGAATCGAACCTCCGAAGACTTGAGCCAGGTGCTTGACGATGGAAAGTCCGAGACCGGTACCTCCCATCTCTCGTGAGCGGGCTTTATCGACGCGATAGAAGCGTTCAAAAATTCGCCCCAAGTGCTCCGGCGGGATCCCTAATCCGGTATCGCTGATGGACAGGAAGACCCGGTTGTTATCAACCGTCCACCGCACTTCGACACGACCGCGTTCCAAAGTGTATTTCAAAGCATTATCGAGCAGATTGTCAAATATGGTACGAAGTCCGTCCGTATCGGCATGCACCATCACCGGTTCAGCTTCGTCAGCCGGAATCACATGGAGTGTGATTTGTTTACTTTCCGCGATCGCCTGATGGTCTTGCACACTCTCATACGCAATGTCGTTCAGGTTGATCGCCTTCATGTCGAACATCTCCTGACCGCTTTCTACCTGCGCGATTTTGATGACGTCGACAATCAACATGTGCAATCGTTCGGCCTGCTCGTCAATACGTTCGAGAAATTTACGATTAATGGAAGAGTCCTCTAGACCACCTTCCAACAACGTGTCGGTATATGCCTGAATGGAGGCGAGCGGTGTTTTTAATTCATGCGAAACGTTCGAGACGAATTCCCGGCGAACATTTTCGAGGCGTCGAAGTTCGGTCATATCGTGAAACACCATGACGACACCGCTCGCCGGCTCTCCAGGGAGCCGGGAGGCAATGACGGATAGAACGATATCTTTCCGTGGAATTTCAATTTCGACGGATAATAAACGCCGGCGATGAAGAACTTCATCGACCACATCCAAGACTCCAGGATGACGAACGGCCTCGACGAGTTGTCGATTGATGTAGTCTCGGTTGTTGATTTCGAAAATATTGAGGGCGGCCCGATTCGCAAAGAGGATACGCTGATTTTCATCAACGGCAATCACCCCTTCGATCATCGCCCCCAGCACCGTGCGTAGTCGTTCGCTTCCTTCCTGGATATCCAGTTTCTGATCATTCAGTCGAGCAATCCGATTTTTAAGTTGACTACTCATCTGATTGAAACTGTCCGCGAGGGATTCGAGTTCATCCCGGCTTTCCACATTCAGTTCCTGATCGAATATTCCTTCCGTCACTCGTTCTGCACCAGTTTTGAGCATCTCCAGTGAGCGAACAATACGAGAGACGAGCAGGTATGTCACTAAGATTGCGATTATCGATGTTGTGATGATAATCGTCAGGATCAGGCGCTGGGCGGTCTCTAAGTCAGTTTCGTAGCTGGAGCTAGGAAGTGAGGATAAAACATACCCTTGGGGATCATCAGCATTTCCGATCTGGTTTTTGTACAGAATCAAATCCTTGCCAAATTCTTTGGATGTTTCCGTTGATGTTCCCAAGCCAGTTACTGCCAGAAAATTTTGGGCTTCCTGAGAAAGAGCCTGGTCCGGGATGATTTCCGATTCTGAATCGACGATCAGTTTTTTTTGGGAATTATAGATGCGTATTCGAACTTTCAGGGCAGATTGCATCTGCCGCAGCTCTTTGTAAAAGGATTCATCCGATAAGTTTGGATAAATGTGTTGAACATGAACGGCAGTCATCACAGCAACGCTCTGTAAACGTTGTCGCACTTGTTGGGTCACCAGTGTTTCAAGCCGGGTTGAGAAAAGAGAGAACAGCAACAGTGATGAAAGGGCAATGAGCGCAAAGAAGATCGTAAAGAATCGCCGGAACAATCGTGAACGCCACATGCTGGAAATTCCGTCAGATAGAGGAGGATTGTTCGAGGATCAGAAAGCGATGCAGGATAGGAGACTGGTTAGGCATATCTCCGTATTTTTCCCATTCGGCCTTGACCACACAACCGCAGAGGGGGAGCATCTTGTGACTCATCACAAAATGAAGGAAACATGATGACCGATCCTCGAATCACTCATTTGGCGGAATTACTGATCGACCACAGTTGTCAGTTGGAATCTGGACAAAAACTGTTGATTGAAGCTTTCGATCTTCCGAGCCCTGAACTGGTCTCCCGGCTAGTAGCAATCGCCTCGCGACGAGGGGCGATACCAGTCGTCAATCTGAAATCAAACGAGGTGCTTCGGGCTCAATATCAGAACGCCACGGAATCGTCAATGACCTTGTTGGGTGAACTCGAGAGTCACGTGATGTCTCAGGTGGATGCCTATATTGGCGTGCGGGGAGCCAATAACAGTAACGAGTTCGCCGATGTACCAACCGATCAGATGACGCTGTTCCAGAAACATTGGTGGAAGCCGGTGCATGTGGGGATTCGCGTGCCGCAAACTCGATGGGTGGTTTTACGATATCCTACAGCGTCGATGGCTCAGGCAGCAAACATGAGTACCTCTGCTTTTGAGGATTATTTTTTTGAGGTGTGTACCGCCGACTATGCAATCATGGCGGAGAATCAGAAACCTCTCGCTGAGTTGATGGATAAGACTAAAGAGGTTCGGATCACCGCGCCGGGAACCGATCTCTCGTTTTCGATTGAAGGTATGCCCGCCATACCTTGTGCCGGCGAATGTAATATACCCGATGGAGAGGTATTTACCGCACCCGTTCGGGAGAGTGTGAATGGGACCATTCAGTACAACACAGGTTCCCGGTATCAGGGGACTGTGTTCGAGAATATACGGTTTGAGTTTCAGGAAGGAAAAATCGTAGACGCGAAATGTCGCGGTAAGACGGAGACTTTGAATGGGATTCTCGACGCGGATGATGGAGCACGCTTTGTTGGAGAATGGTCACTGGGATGTAACAATGCCGTGAAACACCCCATGCTGGATACGCTCTTCGATGAAAAAATTGGAGGTTCCTTTCATCTGACACCAGGGAATGCTTACGACGAAGCGGATAACGGCAATCGTTCTCAAGTTCACTGGGATCTCGTTTTGATCCAAACTCCTGAGTATGGCGGAGGAGAGATTTACTTTGATGGAGTGTTAATCCGCAAAGATGGGAAATTTCTACCGGAAAAGCTCCAAGCATTGAATGCCGGGTTGTAAAATTGAGTAAGAGAGTTGTGTTGGGCGAAAGGAGGTTCGATATGTCTTATCTCGTAAACGGTCAAATTGTGGAGCGAGTTTCTGAGCCGCGTTTTCGGATCGTTGTGCGTATGGATCAAGCCGGAAAAGCCGAAGCTGGAGATATCGAATGGGTTGACGACCCTCCTATGGATGTCTATTTGTTGACCGGCTACCTCCAACAGGCACTTGATGCATGGAATCGCGAGCAGACGATCACAGAATGACGGGAATGCCGAAAGAAATTTTTCGATAGGAGTCTTGCCAAAAAGGAAGATACAGCTTTAGTTTAGCCTCTCCGAATCGAAGTTTTCAGAATTACGCTATCCCGCCGAAAAAGAAGAACATCCGCATCAATGAATTGTGATTTTCTGAGTTCTTTTAACGGGTGATGGAAACACACGAAAATTCCGCCAGCGCCGCTGCCATGACGTTTTGCGGACAGGACCAGACGAGGAAGAATTGTGCTTCTCGAACTGCTCGGGAGGCAGGGTGAGTTTCCAGAAAGCCTGCCCCCTTGGAGGCCGTCAACCAGGCCTGTGCCGCCCTTAATACCAGAGAGTTTGATTTTTTTCTTAGGGTCTCGCGCTCTTCCCCGTTGGTGGGATGTTCCGGGGCGGAAATCATCTGTCGCAGAGTTGATTTGAGAGATTCCAGGTCGGAAGAAAGTTCCATTGCTGTCGGAGTTAGATCCGGGCGTTTCTCGGCTTCTGTCTGAATGCCCCGGATTGAATTTTGAGCGGCTCCCAGAGCAAGAGCGGAAGTGGTGACTCCGCCGGTACTCCCCGCGGCAAGGACGTTCTCGCAGGGGCCGACCAGCAGCATGTCGGAGGTGACACGCACATCGTCTAGAGTGACGGAAGTCGTACACGATTCATTCAATGCCAGGAGGCGAGGTGCAGGCTGAATATTAATACCTGGCAGATTCGTGGGCAGGGCAATGAGAACTTGCTGGCCATCGGGCTGAATGCCTCCGGTGACAATGATGTCGGCAGCCTCCACTCCAGTCGTCCAGGGGATTTCTCCCTGCAGGAGCCAACCGGATTCGTTCGGTATGGCCTTAAGAACCGGATCTTTCGTGTGCTGACGCGACGTGGTCAGATGAGAAATTCCGACCGTTGCAAAAATATCGTTATGCGCCAGCTTATGAGCGAGTTCAGATTTAAGCGATTCGTTGTCAGAGCTCAGGATTCGGGAGACGGCCGCATTTCGTTGGGTCAGAATGAATGTGGTCGTCAAACACGCCGCCGCCAGTTCAATGTACGCAATTGAGGTGACCTGAGCCGGCTGTGGGTTACCTCCAAAATGCTCCGGTATAAACCAGGCAGTAATACCACTGTCACACATCGTCTGCCAAGACTCTTCGGGCCAGCCACCTCTCACTTCGAGAGAGGCGGAAAGCTCTCGTAGTCGCGTCAGATGGGAATGAAAATCAGTATCGAACAGGTTGTCTGTGGCTAGGTCATTCATAGCGTGTCATTCGTCAGTGACGATCGTGAATCTCAGGTCACAATCGACGTTTTGCCGTCAGCCAATTCCTGCATCATGCTCAGGACCCGTTGCGGCATGTCATCGTCATCGGGGGAGATCCCTTCTTGTAACAGAGCCTGATCCAGAAGCGTCGACGCACAGTTCGAGATGAACTGATGATTTTGTTCATTACTGACAAGAGTCGATAACCGTTGGATCAGAGGGGCTTGAGGATTCAGCTCGAGAATCCTTTCCGCCATCGGAAAGCCTTCGTGTTGCATGCTGAGCACTTTTTGAAGTTGCGTACTCATTTTGCCGTCCTTATTGACGAGACAACAGGGACTTTCCGTCAATCGATCAGATTGACGGACTTCGGCGACACGCCCATCAAGAGCCTTCTCGAAAAACTCCAATAACGCTTCAAAGCCAGCGGGAACACTTTCCTTATCGTCTTTGTCATCCGAGGCGCTGTCATCGGAACTTGAATCGGGAAGTTTTACGTCTGCGGAATCGATGGAGACAATCTCTTTTCCGTCAAACTTTTCAAGCTGACTCAGGACAATTTCATTGACCGGATCGACCAGCAACAGCACTTCCAGATCCTGTTTGCGAAATGCTTCCAGATGAGGATTGCGCTCGAGTCGTTCTTTCGATTGGCCGCTCAGAAAGTAGATTTGCTCCTGGTCTTCCGCCATGCGATTGCAGTATTCGGTGAGCGAGGTCAAGCCGGACTCGTTTTCCGATTTCGCAGAGGGGAAGAGCAGCAGTTTGCTCAGACGGTCGCGGTTGCCGAAGTCAGACGAGATACCTTCCCTCAGAATGCTACCAAATTCCTGATAAAAAGCATGGTAGTCTTGAGTCTGCTCGGCTTGCATGTCTGTCAGATGGTCGAGAGCTTTCTTGGTGATCACCTTCCGGATTTTCATGAAGACGGTATTGTCTTGAAGCGCTTCTCGGGAAACATTGAGAGGCAAATCTGCGGAATCGACCAGACCATACAAAAACCGGAGATACTCAGGAAGCAGCTTATCGCAATCGTTCTGGACGAGAATCCGCTTCGCGCACAGATAGAGCCCGTGATCGATTTTTCCGAATCCCAGTTTTTCAAAATTCGATTCGGGACAGAACAGGATCGATTTGAATTCAAACGGCGTTTCGCTGGCAAGATGTAAATACCACCGCGGCTTCTCTCCTCCCGTACCATGTGTCAGATATTTGTAGAATTCATGATATTGTTCTTCTTTTAGGTGAGATTTCGGTTCAACCCAGATGGGGGGTTGGGTATTGACCTGCTCGCCGTCGAGTTTAATTGGGTGTGCGACAAATGTGGAATAGGTTTGCAAAATGTGTTGCAGGCGTTCGGGACGAGAAAACTCGGTAGCTTCCTCTTTGAGGTGCAAGACAATCTGTGTACCTCGTTCGAGCCCTGCGCGAGGTTCGATGGTGAATTGGCCTGTGCCTTCTGATTCCCAGCACCAACCGGAATCCTCGGAAAAACTTCGCGTCAGGACTTCGACGGTATCAGCCAGCATGAATGCAGAATAAAAACCGACGCCGAACTGCCCAATCAGAGAGACGTCTGGTTGCTTTTCCTGGCTGAGTTTGGAAAGGAATTCTTTCGACCCACTATGGGCGATGGTCCCGAGATTTTTGACGAGTTCGTCACGCGTCATTCCAACTCCGGTATCGGCGATGGTGAGCGTTTTGACTTCCTCGTCAGGAGTGATGGCAATCTCCAGCGTCTCATTTTCGTCGGTATCGCCATTCGCAACAAGTTGAAATCGCATCTTATCAAGGGCGTCGGAGGCATTAGAGACAAGCTCCCGAATTGTGATTTCGCGATTTTGATAAAGTGAGTGCGAGAGTAGGGTAAGGAGTTCCTTGATCTCTGCTTGAAAAGTAAACTGTTCGGTTTGATTTGTTTCGGTCATTTATTGATCTCCTAACATCTGTAGAAACTCGGTCATTTCAGAGACCGCATGTCGATCGCCTGCCTGTTTCGCAGCCTCGATCCCAGAAGTGACAGTCTGAATTGCTTCGTCTGTCGAGCCCTCTTCGGCAAGGATTTGCCCAAGTTGGAAATGGGCGGCGTGATAGTCTGGAAAACGATGGATGACATCACGGAAACGCTTGATCGCTTCAGGACGTTCATCGGCGGATAGATATTCCTGAGCAAGGGCATAATTGAGAAACGGATCATTGGGGTCCGATTGCAACATTTGCCTTAACTTCTCTTTGCGCGCCATGAAATATCCTTTGGGTGTTAATCAAATGCTTCCGCTAAACCAAAAGCAATAAAGGGTAAATGGCTTATTTTTCGGAATTGAACGGAAACGTGCAAGCGAAGCAGGCCGTGAACTACCCTAAAAGTCATGACTATTAAACGACTTGAGATCTATTCGTTTGGGATTTTGATGGTTAAAGGGATCCGGTTAAGTGTGGCGTCATGAATTACCTGTCCTGCCATTATGGGGGGATAGGCAATCTGTTTCGAGGGTTTTCATGGGTCTCAAGAGATCCATCAGGCGTGTCCGATTTATGCCTTTAAGGACTGCAATGACATTCAGGCATGGATGCCGAAACAAATAACATCGAGACATTCGCGAAAGCAGCACGCAATAATGATGAAGCGAATCCCACTCATCGGCATCAAGGCACTGGTGGTTTGTTCGATTGCAACTGTGCTCTCTGCAGCCAGTGCACGACGTGAAACTCCGCTTGTGAAAGCCGTACGCAATTCAAAAACGGCCGTCGTCAATATCCATAGTGAGAAAACATCCTACTCTAGCGACACAGTATTCCAAAGCTCAAAAGGTCGCAAGGTGAACGGGATGGGGACCGGTGTGGTTATCGATGAACGGGGCTACATTGTGACGAATCACCACGTTGTCGATGGCGTGGATCTGTTGCGTGTGACATTGGTTGATGGAAGTACTTACGAGGCGAGTGTCGTCTCTTATGATCGGAAACATGATCTTGCCATCATTAAGATTAAACCTAGCGAACCTCTGACAGTGATGAGTATAGGGACTTCTTCTGATTTGATGTTGGGGGAAACCGTCTTTGCGGTTGGGAATGCCTTTGGGTATGAGCATACCGTTACATCTGGGATTGTCAGTTCATTGTCAAGAGATGTCGAAGTCAACGATACGCAATCCTATTATAATCTGATCCAGACTGACGCGAGCATCAATCCTGGTAATAGCGGCGGACCGTTGCTGAATCTGGATGGTGAGGTTGTGGGTATCAATGTGGCAATTCGCGCCGGTGCTCAACGGATCGGATTTGCAATACCGATAGATCAGGCGAGAGAAGTGATCGCCGAGTTGATCAGTGTCAATGAAATCAATCAAACGCATCATGGGTTGGTTTCACAGGATATCAAGACTCCTAACGAGAAAAAACTTATCGTTCAGGGGGCTGAAACGGACAGCCCGGCTGAAAAAGCAGGGTTTAAAGAGGGAGATGTGATTCTTTCCGTTGGGGATGTGAGCGTTGCCGATCGAGTAGATTTTGAGCGTGCTCTACTCGATAAAAAACCGGGCGACATGATTGAGGTTAAATATAAACGTGAAGAAGAGGAAATCGTTACGAATCTGGAAGTCGGGAAGTACGATCCTTCTCAGGTGGTGAGAGTGAATGGTGATCAAGTCATTTCGCGACGGTCTGACAAAAAAACCTCCACGACTCTGGCAGAAAGAATCTGGGACGAACTTGGGGTAAGAGTCACACCGTTACCAGATAACCAAACAGTCACCCAGGGGACTATTTACGAAGGTGGTATGCGGGTGACATCCATTCGTGCAGGCGGGCCTGCTTCCCGAGGGGGTATTCAACCTGGTGATGTGATCGTTGGTTTGCATCGTTGGGCAACAGTGACGACCGAAAATATTGAATATGTTCTCGACCAAAGAGATACGCTGAAAGATGATTCCCTGAAATTCTTCATTCTCAGAGGCCGACAACCTTTGCATGGTAAGCTTGAATTCTAAATCTCTTATTCTGTTGGGGTGAATATGACGTCGGTTGTTCATAGATTGTATTCCAACTGACACTGGGGGGCTCGTAAAAGAACGATATGTCCCACGAATTCGAATTCATTCACAGTCTCCAACAGAATCTCAATTACATTCGTGCTGATATTGATTTGGGTATCGGTGATGATTGTGCGGTCTGGAAAGTTGGTGACCAGAAGGTACTCCTGGCATCTGATCTACTGGTCGAGGGCGTTCACTTCAATCTTAATGATATTTCTTATGAACAGGTTGGACGGAAGGCTCTCGCCGTCAATCTCAGTGATATCGCTGCTATGGCGGGGACGCCATGTACCGCCCTAGTCTCACTTGCCATTCCTACTGAGACTTCAAAAAAACAAGTTGAAGAGCTCATGAGAGGCATGCTCTCTCTAGGCCATCATTATGGAACCGACATCGTTGGAGGAGATACGACTTCGCATAACGGACCGTTGATGGTTAATGTTGCAATGACAGGTTTGATATCACGTGAACCTGTAAAGCGTTCCGGGGCCAAGCAAGGAGATATCATTTTCGTCACAGGACCACTTGGTGGGTCGATTACTCAACATCACTGGTCGTTTACACCTAGGATTCATGAAGCCGCAGAACTTTCTGAGCTCGCTTGCCTCAATTCGATGATCGACCTCTCAGACGGTTTAGCATCCGATATTCGTCACATCGTTCATGCAAGCAATGTTGGTTGCGTACTGGATGCTCAGAAAATTCCGATATCGGATTCCGTTGAGCAGTCACTGTCCTTTGAACAACGTTTGTTTCATGCGCTCAGTGATGGTGAAGATTTCGAACTGTTGATGACTGTATCAGAGGATGAAGCAAAAAAGTTACGTTCTCAGACCAGAATCAAGCTTTTTGAGGTTGGTGTTATGCAAGGTGATCCCAATTCAATTCTTATGCGTTACTCAGATGATACCCTGAAGGAGGTTTCGGATTCCGGATGGAAACACAAGTTTCAGTGAATCACATTGAACTGGTTGACTTCTTGGCCATTTGATGAGCTTCACTTCTTTCGCGCATCATCGGTTCCATCTCTTTGAAAATTTCATCGACACCATCTTTGAAGACATCCCCAATCAAAATGTCGACCATGTTGGATTTGTATTGCGGATACTTTTTCAGAAACTCTCCAAAACTGAAACCTGGTGTGTAGAAGGCGTAGACCAGACGACGAAAGTTTTCCACGCCTCGATTGTAGGTCTCTCGCCAACCTCCCAACTGCTCGGCAGATAAGTCATCGTTTCGAAAACCTCCGACGATCGCATCGGCAGCAAATTCTCCAGACTTAAGTGCCAGGAAAACACCTGTGGAGTAACAGGGATCGATGAAACCTCCAGCATCACCGACGAGAACCCATCCCGGACCGGCGGGGCAAGTCGCTTTATAGGAATAATCTTTCGTGACGAAGAACTTTTCGCACTGTTCGGCGTTCATGATGCGTCTTTTCAAAGCGGGACAACGTTCCACTTCCTGTGCGAATACTTCTTCCGTAGTTCCCCGTGATTTATCAAACAGGTACTGCATGTCGCCCGTGCATCCGATGCTCACAACATCATCGCTCAGGGGAATGTACCAGAACCAGGACTTCTTACCTTCCGTTTGCAAGATGATGGTGGCCCCTGCATCTCGTCCTGAGTCTCGTAATGCACCTTTGTAATATGTCCATATCGACCCTTTTTTCAGACAGGGATCGGTATCTTTCAGGCCAAGCCGGTTGACGAGAAATGCGGATTGGCCGGTTGAGTCAACCACAACCCGTGATGAAATTTCACGGTGGGGAACGTCTGATTCCGTAGCGAGTTTGGCTTTGACTCCCGTCGCTTGATCGCCATCGAACAAGACTTCAGTCACGGAAGCATCTGACCGAAAAACAGTTCCTTTTTTTACGGCCTGATCGGTGAGCATCTTGTCGAATGTTCCGCGCTCCACCTGCCAGGTAACGGAGCATTCGTGAGGGTTGTAATCTTCGAAATAAAAAGGGGCAGACTCTTTGTGTCCCTCTGAGACGAATTGGACGGAGTGTTTTCTGGGAAAGTTGCTTTTTTTCAGTTCATCAAGCAGGCCAATTCGTTTCAGCGTCCAATAGGTTTCAGGGATGAGTGATTCCCCAACGTGAAAGCGTGGAAATTCGGAACGATCGAGAAGCAGGACGGAATATCCTGCTTCAGCGATGATCGAAGCCGCCACGGATCCTCCCGGACCTGCTCCCATCACGATGACATCGTATTGATCTTTGAGTTCAGGCTGAGGGCCGTAATCGATATCCGCCGTTGTAATCATGAGACATCCGTATTTGATTAAGTACCTAAGCGCAGCTTCCTTTTGGCCCATTCACCGTAGAATGTGCGAACTATTCACAATTTCTAGGTAAGTGGTCGAGAAATTTCCAACAAATCGACAGCCGGTTGATGGTTACAGAAAATTGTCGCCAACCGACCGTAGGTTTCCGCGCCTTCCTCCATCTGTAGATGTTTGGCAAGTCCGGGGCCTGCTTCGATTCTGATGATTGCGCCTAAGTCAATATGCCTGAGCACGTTATGGTTAATCAGCACGCGTCCCAGCGGAATTTCCTCGCTGATGATCTCCTCTCGTACCTGGGGAGTAACGTATTCAAAATTGAAACGGACGATTCCAAATTGGACGACCTCATTCGTCCCTTCCTTGGCCAGAATGATTTTCCGACAGTAGAAATCGTCGATCTCTTTGCGGTCAAGGACTTTCACCTCCACCGGGGAGTTGTGATAATCCTCCATCGTTACCGTCATATGATGTTCGTGAACGAGCATCCTTTTGTAAGGTTCGGGAGTCAGTGATGCCGGGCAATGCTCGGCTTTAGCAATCAACGGCTGTTCTTCCGGGAACAGGTCCGTCATAGCCTTCAGTTCAACCAGGGGATTCACGAATTCATCGTCCTCAGGGGCAGGTCAGGTGAGTGGTGGGAAGGAGAGCGTCGCGACTAATCAGGTGTATCGAACTGCTCGGTGCTGCTCCTCAAAATATTCGGGAAGCAAACTATCAGCTTGGAGCAATCCTCGGCGGGTCAGGTTGATCTGATCGCCTTCAACTGTCAAATACCCAGCCTTTTGTTGATTGGCAAGCGGAACCGAAAACTCATCGAGGACATCCACTCCAAATTTCTGGCGAAAATCGGCGGCGTCGATGTGACCTTCCTTGAGTTGCAAAACAAATTCCCGGATCAAGATCTGGTGAGAGGTCGGTACCATCGCCCGATTGATGGGCAGTTCACCATTTTGGACGGTCGACATGTAATCTTCGATCTGGTCCAGATTCTGGTAGTGAACTCCCTGGAAGTGTCCGAAAGATGAGACACCGGTCGCCAGAAGATCTGATCCTCTAAAGAGATTGTCGCGGTAAACAAATTTGTCGGTCTCAAGGTCTTTAACCAGTTCATTTCCGCTGGAGGGCTTATATCCTGCCTCAGCGAGTGTATCCATGGCTTCCGAGACCCACCGTCGCTTTGTGGGCCAGTCGGCGATCGGTGAAGTGATCCCTAGTTCCTTGATTTCCTTGGAAATTATAGTGTTGTGTGGAAGTTCCATTTGATAAATGGTGATGTTATCAGGATTGAGTTCTCTGGCCTTCGCGACGCATTTCGCCCAGTTCTCATCGCTTTCTCCGATCATCCCGGCAATCAGGTCGATGTTAACCTGGGGAAAGCCGACGTCCTGGATCCACTCATAGGCTTTGAGGACCTCGGGAGAAAGATGGGCGCGACCATTTGCTTCAAGAATCGTATCATCGAAGTTTTCGATACCGAGTGAAACCCGGGTCACACCGATATCTTTAAGCGTTTTGACTTTGTCCAGACTTAGCGTGCCCGGTTCGCATTCGAAGGTGACCTCTTCCGCTTCGTCCCAAGTGACATATTCACTCATCCGTTCCCGAAGTGATAACAGTTGCTTGGAGCTGAGATAAGAGGGAGTGCCTCCGCCGAAATAGACGAATTTGAGTTTGCGTCCGGAGACTCCTGCCTGCTCGGAAAGAATTTTGTTTTCCGCGATTAAAGCCTGGACATATTCCTCAATGGTCTTGGCGTTTTGTTGAATGTAAACGCGGAAATAACAGAACTTACACCGTTTGCGGCAAAAGGGAATGTGAATGTAAAGTCCCAACGGTCGTGTATCTTTCGGAGGATTCGCGAGGGCATCGATCGCCGCCGGAACCTGATCTTTTGACCATTGCGAAAATGGTGGGTAGTTGGAAATGAAATAGCTACCGACTTCCGTAGTAGTTGAAGTATCGGTCGCCATGGATGAACTCACTTTCGTTATTTGTATGATTTACTTTTAGAGTCTGTCTTCAAATTCCATTTTGGCTACGAATGGCGAGCCAGTCACCCGCTTTTCGTTGGCCTGCATCGTCGAATCTAGGGGATTCGACTGTTTCGACCGCCTTAATCGGGCAACAGTTCGCTCATTCTCGCCTCGAAAAGCGAATTAGAAAACACGCTCTAAGGTGATTTTTGACCAAAACAGTATATCTTGCCGCGGTTACCTTCAGCTCCCACGACCAGGACTTTTTCACCGATCGCGGGGCCCGCGGTAATATCGCGTCCCGCATTATGCTTGAAGATTTCTTTACCGCTTTTCAGATCTACACCATACAGGTTTCCATCCGAAGATCCAAAAAAGACTCGATCATCGACAATTGCGGGTGAGCTGTCGATTCCCGCCCGCGTGCGGAATTTCCAGATCTCTTGACCAGTCAGTCGGTCGAGACAGTGCAGCTCTTTATCTCGGCCCCCGACAACCAGAAATTTTTCCGTGATGGCAGCGGAACTGTGATATGGAAATTCCTCATCTCCATCCTGGTAGGTCCAGATAAATTCAGTTTTCTTCCAGTTGAGAGCGACCACTTTGCTGGTGTAAGTGCCGACGTACAACGTGTCGTCCCACAAAGCCGGGGAGGCAATCAGAAATGAGTTCAGGGGGACATCGGCGATCTGTTTCCCTTCGTCGAGGGAAATGACTCTCAAGTGTTCGTCGCAACCTGAGATAAAGGTGTGTCCGTCGGCAATGGCCGGAGCGCAGTTCACGCGATCCTGAGTCTGAAATTTCCAGACCAGATTGCCATCCGACAATTTGACACAGTAGAGGTAACTGTCATGAGAACCAAAGATGATTCGATCACCTGCGAGATTTGCCCCACCTGCAATTTCTGCTTCGGATTCGAAGGTCCAGACCTTCTTCCCCGTTTTGCGATCCACGGCATGCAGAACGCCATCTTCATCGCCACAGATCACCAGTTGTTCGGTGACCAGCGGAGCCGCTTTGAAGCCGGGGGCGAAGTCTTTGGGGTTGTTACTTTCGATCGAGCGGTGCTTCCAGATGAGGCTCCCGTTTATTCTGTTCAGACAGAGCAAATAACCGTCAATCACGGGGACGTAAACGTGGTCGCCGACGATTGCTGCCGTGCCGCTCACACCAAATTCGGTTTCGTACGTCCAGAGAAGCTCTAATTTTTGAGCGAGTTCGGTATCGGCAGTGCCGCGTTGCTGCTGACCGTTTCGGAAAGACACCCAGCTTGTTTGACTGGGACCGGTGACGCTCACAGCCTGCTTCGTCGTCGAGTCATCCGCCAGTGAGGATGAGTGAAGTACGGCGGTGAGGAAACAGACAATCAGCAACCTGGTGAGAATCATTCGATCGCGCATCGGTAGAGCTCCTCAAAATCAGGGGCGGTGATTTCACGGGGATTAAACTGTGCGGTCCATTGCTGAGCTGCTTCTCGAGCCAATTTAGGAATCAAGTCTTCATCGACGTGGCAGGATTTCAATGTCGTCGGACTTCCGCTGGAATCAATGAGTTGCACGATATAATCGGCCAACTTAAGCGAAGCTTCGGGATCATCTTTATCGCATACTTCCGCAATTTCTGCCAATTCTCCGTACCATTTCCCGGCTACAGGAGCGTTAAAACGGATGACGTGTGGGAGCATAACACCGACTGCAATCCCGTGAGTTGTGCCAAAATGAGCGGAGAGAGGATTGGCACAGGAGTGAGCGGCTCCCAGCATCGAATTTTCGATGGCAGCTCCTGCGTAGTACGCCCCAAGCTGCATGCGTCCTCGTGCCTCAACATCGTCTGATTTTTTGAAGATTTCAGCGAAACCCGAATGGAGAAGCTTCCAGGATTCAGCCGCGAACAAGCAGGAGATCGGAGTGCGACGGTTGGTCACGTAACTTTCCACCGCATGTGTGATCGCGTCGATTCCCGTATTCGCCGTGACAGAAACCGGCATACTCACTGTCAGTTTCGGATCGAGGATAGCCACTTTGCAGGCTGCTTTTTTGTCTCCGCACGCCATTTTCATGTGGGTATCGGCGTTGGCGATGAGCGCAAAAGATTGTGCTTCGCTCCCCGTCCCTGCGGTCGTGGGGATGGCGATCAGTGGTAGCATCGGTTTTTTAGCCTTACCGACTCCCCAGTAGTCCTCCATGCGGCCGCCATTCGTGTACAGAAAATTGATTCCCTTAGCACAATCGAGGCTGCTTCCTCCTCCAAATCCGATGATTTGATCGATCCCAATTTCATGCGCCAAGGCGAGTCCCTTATCGACATCATCCGTGGTTGGATTGGGACGAACTTCATCGAAGATCGTGACTGAGATTCCCCGATCTTCGATCAGCTCTCTGGCATGATCGACTTGGCCCGTTGCTCGAAGTCCTTTGTCGGTGACGATCAGAGCATTTGTCCCGCCAACTTCATGGCTGATTTTACCGATCAGTCCTAACGTCCCCGCTCCGTAAATGAGACGTGTTTTGGGTTGATAGTCGAACACCGGAGCGAGGGTGAATTGTGTGTCGGTAGGCGCACTCATTCAGACGTCCATTCTTTTGCGTTCGACAATGTCTGGGGCCGGTGGGCGATCATCGAGGCTGGAGCCCGGGGGATTCGACTGGAGCGGGCTGATCTCACAGTGAAATCAACAGAACCCGTAATTTCGGGAAATTCACCATCCGAGACACAAAAGGTGACTGCTGACAAGAACTTAATTGTACTCATCCCATCTCCACGGATCAAATACCGGATTGCCGAATTCATCAGGAATAAACACCTGACGGACGAGTCGGTTCCGCTCTAAAGTCCTTGCCAGCAATAATATAGGTGATCCGCAGCAGGCATCAGAAGTGCTTATTGCTCTAGTTCCGAAGTTCATCCCCATTTTGGAAGTGAAAAAGAATTTTCTTGCGAAAGCGATCATGGATTCTTAACCTTGAGAAACTAATCACGGTCATTCGACCCGTCGATCAGAGATCGCGAGTTGTCGTTCAGACTTCTCTTTAAATCATAGATTCTCGTCTTACAAGCTATCACAAAACGACCCTGTCGAGTTCGAACGCACGATCTGCTCGACAATCTACCAGACTGTTCTGGGAAGAGATTCCACGTGCGATAGTGATTCGTCTCATAAAAGTGATTTGAGTAGTACCGCATCTTGTTCATCGGAAGTTTGAAAGAGGCCAACCCGAACAAAGCTATATCCCCAAGGAATAGGAGAATCGTTATGTCAAAGCCGCGCTTAGCTGATGATATTATGGTTAAAAAACTTCACACGCTCCAACCAGAGCAAAATGTGTTACTGGGGATTCGCCAGTTACTCCGATGCCAAATCTCGGGAGCCCCTGTGATCGATCAATACGGGGTTTATCAGGGAGTCTTCTCTGAAAAATGTTGTATGAATATTCTCTCCAAAGCTGCTCGGCTGGCGACCGAACGAGGACAAGCTGAACAGATTCGGCGCGTTCGCGCGAAGGATATCATGCAAACTCGATTGGTCACCTTGGATCCTGAAATGGACGTTTTTGATGCGATCGGATTTCTGTTGAGAAATCGGATTTCGGGAGCCCCTGTGATTGATGGAAATGGAGAATTTGTGGGTGTGTTTTCTGAGAAGGGGAGCATGGATGTTGTCATCGAATCTGCCTATTCCCAACTTCCGACAACACGCGTCCTTTCGTTTATGGACGCCGACCGTGGTCGTGTTATCCACGAGCATACGGATCTGCTGACCGTGGCACGCATCTTTCTAGAGACTCCCTATCGTCGGCTCGTTGTGTTACGCGATGAGAAAGTGGTAGGTCAAATCAGTCGGCGAGATGTATTGAATACCCAGATACGGCTCTCCGAATCGGTCTGGAATGAAAACACGGTCATGGATCGGCCAGCCCATATGGTGGAAACCCTGAATCTGACGGAAGCCACGCTCAACAAGCGTCCTCCTCGCGTCTTCGAGTACATGGACACATCCGCTCGAACCATCGTCGAAGAAGATGATCTCCTAAAAATTGCCCAATTATTCCGTTCGACTCCATACCGACGGCTCCCGGTATTGAACGGCGGATATCTGACCGGACAGGTCAGTCGCCGAGATTTGTTGCGAGCAGCTCACCATCAGATGGCCGTTGCCTCACCGACAGATTCCCATCTTTTGTATCTGAGTTCCCTCATGGAGCGTGGTGACTCTCCCATTTACAGTCGTAACCGCTGACCCTTCTATCTCTTTCTACGTAAATAATAGTGCAGCCAGACTTTCCTGGAGGAAACTTCGGGGAGAACGGGAACCCACCTTGCGGCCTTTCGACGAGAGGTCTATCCTCTGTATTACCAGACAGATAGGTCTCATCTTCCCTGCAAGGAATGAAGGAACGGAATGGCTCATCAGGCGCTAGAGAAGTGGGTCGAGCAGATTGCCCAGATCACACAGCCAAAGACATTACATTGGTGTGACGGTTCGGAGGAGGAAATCGAGTCGCTTTACGAGCTGATGACTTCCGATGGAACTCTCACAAAGCTGAATGAGTCAAAACACCCCAATAGTTATCTCGCACGAAGTGACGTCAACGATGTGGCACGTGTCGAAGGGCGTACGTTTATCTGCTCCGCCCTAAAAGAAGACGCCGGTCCGACCAATAATTGGATGGCACCGGAAGAAATGCATGCGGTCATTGATCCATTGTTTGAAGGGTGTATGGACGGGCGCGTGATGTACGTCATTCCTTATCTGATGGGGCCTGCGGGATCACCACTCTCTAAAGTTGGAATTGAAATTACTGACAGCCCTTACGTTGTCGCCAATATGCGGATCATGACTCGCATGGGAAAAGTCGCCCTTGATGAGCTCGGCGAGGATGGAGATTTCGTTAAGGGGCTGCATTCCACCGGGGATCTGGCTCCCGATCAACGCTACATTTCACATTTTCCCGACGAGAATTTGATCATGAGTTACTCGTCGAATTATGGTGGTAATGCTTTGCTGGGCAAGAAATGTTTTGCATTGCGATTGGCCAGTGTTCTCGGAAAGCGTGAAGGCTGGCTCGCCGAGCATATGCTGATTCTGGGAATCACTTCACCGGAAGGGAAAAAGAGACATATCTGCGCCGCGTTTCCTTCGGCTTGTGGCAAAACAAACCTCGCGATGTTGGTCCCACCCCAGGAATTTCTTGATGCGGGTTGGAAAGTAGAAACAATCGGAGATGATATTGCCTGGCTGAAGTTCGGACCGGACGGAAAGCTTTATGCCATCAATCCTGAGTTTGGTTTTTTCGGAGTGGCTCCCGGCACCAGCATGGAGACGAATCCCAACGCTTTGCTTTCGTGCCGGGCAAATACCTTGTTCACAAACGTTGCTCTGTGTCCCGATAACACTGTCTGGTGGGAGGGATTGACCGAGGAGCCGCCTGTATCGGCGATCGATTGGAAGGGGAATCCCTGGACTCCGGAATCTGGGGATAAAGCCGCTCATCCTAACAGTCGTTTTACGGCTCCGGCGAAGCAGTGTCCGAGTATCTCGGGTGATTTCGATAGCCCTGCTGGAGTTCCCGTGGATGCCATTGTATTCGGCGGGCGCCGTTCAACCACAACACCGCTCGTCTACGAAGCTTTCAACTGGCAGCATGGAACTTACCTTGGGGCGACGATGACCAGTGAGAAGACAGCCGCCGCCGCTGGGAAAGTGGGGGAACTTCGGCACGACCCAATGGCCATGCTTCCATTCTGCGGCTATCACATGGCTGATTACTGGCAGCACTGGCTCGATATCGGGGAGAAAGGGGGCGACAAAATGCCTCGCATCTTCCATGTCAACTGGTTTCGTAAAGACAGTGAAGGGCGGTTTGTCTGGCCAGGCTTCCGAGATAATATGCATGTCCTGAAGTGGATTGTCGATCGATGCGACGGAATAGGGAAAGCAAAAGAAACTCCGATTGGTCTCATGCCTGATCCCGACTCACTCGACCTGGAGCAACTGGAGCTCGAGCCGGAAGATGTCGAGTTGTTGTTCTCGGTTGATAAGGAAGAATGGAAAGAGGAAGTTGCGGAACAGGCCGAATATTTCAAAAATTTTGGTGACAAACTTCCTGGCGGTATTCAAGACGAGCTCGATGCCCTCAAGTCACGGATTGATAACTGATTCCCGAGAAAGGAATGCACAATGCTCTGGCGTCTCCTGCATGTTATGATGGCTTTGGGGGTCATCGCCACAGCCGATGTATTGATTGCGCAAGATCAAGAGGTCAAATCGCCGGGAGTCAATGCAACGCGAGCGTTCGGTTATTTGAACGACATCTGTGATATTGGTCCCCGGATTAGCGGCAGCGGAGGAATGAAAAAACAGCAAGAAGTGATTATCAATCACTTCAAAGAACTCGGTGCGACCATCACTGAGCAGGAATTTGATGCTCCCCATCCTCTCAGTGGCCAACCTGTGCGTTTGAAAAACTTGATCGTCAGTTGGCATCCAGAAAAAAAAGAACGGATTCTCCTTTGCTGCCACTACGACACTCGCCCGTTTCCGGATCAGGATCGCAGGAACCCGCGTGGTCGTTTTATTGGTGCCAATGACGGGGCAAGCGGCGTTGCGCTCTTCATGGAAATGGGGCATCACATGAATGACCTCGACCTGTCGTACGGTGTCGATATGGTTTTCTTCGATGGAGAAGAACTGGTCTTTCGCCGCGGCGACAAATACTTTCTGGGCTCGGAACATTTTGCCACACAGTACCGCGACAATAAGCCGGACCATACGTATAAGTTTGGAGTTCTTGTCGATATGATTGCCGGGAAACCATTACGCCTGTATTACGAACGAAACAGCCTCAAATACGCCCCGAAAGTGACTCAGAGCGTCTGGATGGCTGCTGAAAAGGTGGGAAATCGCGCGTTCATCAAAAGAGCGCGACATGAAGTTCTCGACGATCATATTCCCCTGAATGAGATTGCCGACATTCCAACCACCGATTTGATTGACTTCGATTATCAATATTGGCATACGACGGGGGATGCTCCCCGAAACTGCTCCTCTCGTAGTCTGCAAAGTGTCGCCGAGGTCCTTCTCTACTGGATTCAGGCCACACCCGGACTGAAATAGCTCTCTTTCAATCGGGAGCTGCGAAGATACGTTCAGATTCTGCCACCATTGTTTCGAGACTGTAATGCTCGCGGACACCTCGGTGACCGGCCTGTGCGTATTCGACTCGCTGATCGTGATTGGTTGCCAATTGGAGCCAGGCGGACGCCAGCTCTTCTGGATTCTCGGGGGAGACGAGCATTCCTCCGTGAGTATGCTCAATCATTTCCGGAAAGGCTCCGTGGGCGGGTTGCACAACCGGAACTCCGTTCGCCCATGCCTCCATGACTGGGAGACCTTTGGGTTCATGGTAAGTAGTCGGCATTGAGAAAACATCGAACCGATTGAAGATCTCAACCTTCTCCTGTTGAGTTTCGGGGCTTCCCAGGTATTTGACGGCCTCTCCCAACTTCGCGACCGAACTCATCTGTTCTTCGTAAAAGTTTCGATCGCGAGAGCCAAGATAGCCGCCGATCAGAAGTTTCGAGTTCGGATGTTCCTGATGCAGAAGGCTGAAAGCTTTTAACGCATGATGAAACCCTTTTTCCGGGCAGACACGAGCAAAATAGCCGATTGAGAAGGGAGTCTCTAATTCGATTTTTGGCTGTCCCGTATGAGGCGTCAGGTCGATCCCCAGCGGCAGCTGGTGAAATTTCTCTTTCGGGAGTCGAAGCAAGTTCGATATGTAATCCTGATAATAATGGCTGTGCGTGATGAAACCATCAAAGTCTTCGCCGATCCTGGAGATCATCTCGATCGCCTGAGACTGATACGGTTCGGTCAAGTCATTGAGAAAAATGTCATCCCCCTGCAGGACGCAATAGAGTTTTCCCGTATATTTTTGGCGTAATGATTTCACGACCCCCGTTTGCAGGATATTGCTGAAACAGATGACTTCCGGCCTCAGTTCGTCGCAAAGAAAATTGATGAGCTCTTTGACTTCACGATCCTGAGGGCCTTCGATTCCCTGAAGGGAGGCGATGGTCAGTTCTCCCAGGTCTTTGGCGTCGTTGCTGATGCTCAAACGCGAGGCCAGTTTCAGAATCCACGGATTGTCGAGCCAACGAGTCATGGCGCGCGGTAAACGATGCCATAGACGCGACTTCGATTCCATGTAAATACTGATCCCTCCCAGAAAGATTCGGCGAGTGCTGAGATCGTCCTCATCCACAGTAATGGGGGTG